>SKTZ01000091.1 GCA_007122335.1 Bacillota bacterium | reverse complement strand
TAGAGAGTTCAATACTTGAATTTCAACCGGAAGTTTTTGCTTCAATTACGGGGGAAATCAATAAATTGAGGCGGAGCGGAATGCTCCTCAATTTAGGAAGGAAAATTAAATGCCCTGTGGTTGCCATTCACGGGGAGTATGATCCCCACCCTTACCAGGGGGTTAAAGAACCTTTAACCGGTGTTGTTACGGACTTTTCCTTTTTCCTACTTGAAAACTGTGGCCACACTCCCTGGAAAGAAAAAAAAGCGGGGGAGCAATTCCTGCAAATACTGGTTAAGGAAATCAAAAAATAAAAGAACTGGTACAGAAATAAACCCCCAAATGGGGGTTTATTCAAATATGACGGTTTCAATTTCCGGGGGATCCTCCAGTTGTTTTTTAACTGTACAGGCTTCTGCTGCTTTTATTACCGCTTTTTTATACTTGTCCGGAAAAGTTGGGGGCAATTGGATTTCGATTCTGACCCGGTCGATTATTTTCTTGTCTGGATTTTTTTCAGTGAAAAGTTGTAGTTTAAGGCCGTCAGTGGGAATCCCCCGGTCTAGGCAGAACTGGTTAACGTAAAAACCAGCACAGGTTCCGAGTGAGGCAATAAATAGGTCAAAGGGCGAAGGGGCGGTTTCATTTCCACCGGAATTTTTTGGTTGATCGGTGGGGATGGTAAACCCCTTGTATAAGGCATTAACCTTTTTTCCGCCCGGGAATAAAATTTCCATATCCATTGCTAATTACCTCCTGTTGGATTTCATTGTTTTGAGTATACCATATTTTTTTGGGATGGGCACGGGGTTAAAAAATTTTTTATTTCTGGACAATAATTTATCCTCCGCTTCTTTAACCACTCGGGCCAGGTCCTTTTCCGTGTATTCGGGGAGTTCAGGGGCTTTAAAGTCACCCAGGATTTTTGGGACTTCTTCATAAGCCCTATCCAGGACAATCTTCTGTTTTTTCCTCCCACCTATCAATTGATTCGCGAGAAAAAAGCTCCGGGAAGAAGAATTCATTTTTTAAAACCCGGGCAGTATGGGGGTGGGTCAGGTAACTCCCCTGGAAACCAACTTCCTGGATAACGTCTGTGAAGAGGTGTCCGTTTAATTACTTCAAAAAGGAAAGAGGTCCCTGCAAATAAATTTAGAAAATTCAAACCACGTTCCGCGTTCTGAAAAAAATAGGTTTTGC
Organism: Bacillota bacterium; assembly: GCA_007122335.1. Classification (GTDB taxonomy): domain Bacteria; phylum Bacillota; class Halanaerobiia; order B1SED10-174; family B1SED10-174; genus T1SED10-26. Next base: position 6,391 of record SKTZ01000091.1, on the reverse strand, counting down.
AGGTTTTTCCCCTTTTTCAGGGTATATTGCAGTAGGTGATTTAAAAATTTTAAGAAAACGGGGTGGGATAAATGTGTGGTCGATTTACACTCACTGTTGATGAGTTTTTAATTCTGGTAGAACGTTTTGGGATTACAGGGGATTTGCCCGAGGAATATCAACCCAGCTATAATATAGCCCCCTCCCAGAAGGTTTTGGTCGTTGCAAGGGGACCGGAGGGGAACAGGGCGGGTTTTTTAAAATGGGGTCTGCTGCCTTCCTGGGCCAAGGAACCTCAGAAAGCCAGGAGATTAATTAACGCCCGATCCGAAACAGTTTCAGAAAAACCTTCTTTCCGTTCCGCCTTCAAAAACCGGCGCTGTCTTATCCCCGCGGATGGGTTTTACGAGTGGAAAAAGGAAGGTAATAAAAAAATCCCCTATCGATTCTACCTTCCGGGGGAAAAAGTTTTTGCCTTTGCAGGGATATGGGAGGAATGGAAGGGGGGAGCGGGAGAGATTATTCGGACTGTTAGTATCCTTACTCAGGAAGCTGACGAGAAGGTTAAATCTGTCCATGACAGAATGCCGGTAATTTTGAGTCCGGCAGAAGAGCAAATCTGGCTCGAAGAAAAGAATAATCTTCAAAAATTAATTGATTTACTGGAAAAACATAGAGGACCGGAACTGCGGGCCTATCAGGTTTCTGAAGATGTTAATTCTCCAAGGAATAATTCTCCCAAACTACTTGAAAATCAACAAACCCTATTTTGAAAAACTTCCTTTGACAGGGAGAAAGAAAAAGTTTATGATATGACTAAATAGTCATATCATCCAGTTAACCTTAAAGAAAACCTATTGGAAAAAGTGAGGGGTTTTTGGTGCCGAAACAAACCTTTTTTAATCTGTCAACTGAAAAAAGAGAGCGAATAATTGCTGTCGCCCTGCAGGAATTTAAGGAATTTGATTATTCCAAAGCAAGCATTTCCCGGATAGTAGCAAAAGCAGGAATTGCCAAGGGAAGCTTTTACCAGTATTTTTCTGGGAAAAAAGATCTCTTCTCCCATATTATTGACCTGGCTTCCGAAAAAAAACTTGATTACCTGAAGGATGTTCAAATTGGTTCGGAAAACCGTGATTTTTTCGAGCTATTGCGAGAGGTTTATATTGCAGGGTTAAAATTCAGCCGGGATTATCCCGAACTGGGGGAAATCAGTGATAACCTGATGAAAAGTAAAGATGAAAAGTTCAAAGAAGAGATTTTGGGAACCAGCATGCAAAAAAGCGATGCTTTTCTAACGGCACTTTTACAGAGGGGAGCAGAACAGGGAGAATTAAAAAGAGGGCTTGATTTTAGGTTTATTGGTTTTATCATGACCAGGGTTTCAATTGCCCTGGGGGAGTATGCCCGGGAAAAAGAATATTCGGAGAGAAATATGGGAAAAGCAATTGGAGATTTAATTGAAATGTTTGGAAGTGGTTTAAGGGCTTGAGGGGTCAATATATAAATGGGAAAAACCGATACCTTTCTTTTTTCCATGCCTGGTATCGTTCTCCAATGATTTTTTCCATTAATGCTTCTTCTTCCCGCATTCGGTTATTCAAGGAAAAAAACATGAGTAAAATGGCCAGAAGCGAGACGGGAAAATTTTGCAGAAAAACGGGTACTCCAGTCGTTAAAAGGAACAACCCCAGATAAAGTGGGTGCCTCAGGTAATTATAAAGTCCTGTGCTTATTAGAGTTTGGCTTTTTTCAACTTCGGTTCCCCTGGTAAAAAGTTCCCCCAGTTCCCGAATGGACCAGTAACGAAAAACCAGACCCATAATATAGATAATCAATCCGAAATTTCGCATTATTTCTCCAGGAGTGCCTTCAACAATCCCAAATCTTAAGCGGGTGAAAATTACTGAAAGTCCAACCACTAGCAAAATGGAAAAAACAATAAGCAAAAATGAATCTCTTCCCCTTTTTTTCCTGGCTGGAGCGGGGAAAAAGACAAATTCTGCCCACCAGGCAAGGGTACAGAGAATAAAAACAACCATTTGAAAATCCCAGCTGATCGGGCCGTCCATATACGAACCTCCTTTAAATTTGTTTGTTGAAGGGAAAAGAAAGGGAGAAGGATTTTCCATTTAGTGGTGGAAATTGTTAACAGGTGATAAAAATAAAGTAAAAAAGTGACAGGGGTGATGGGGGTTGGCAAAAGGGAAAGTTGTGATAGTTGGGGCGGGTCCGGGAGGGCTGTCAAGTGGGATGCTCCTTGCATCCAGAGGGTTTCAGGTTGACATTTTTGAAAAAGAACCGGTTTTAGGGGGACGAAATGCCCCACTGCAGATGGGGGACTATAAATTTGATACGGGCCCCACTTTTTTTATGATGAAATTTATCCTGGACCAGGTTTTTTTGGATACCAAAAGAAAAGCTGAAGATTATTTAGAATTCACCTCCCTGGATCCCATGTATAGGCTCCAGTTCGAGGACAGAGAAATAAATGTTTCCAGCAATCCCGAAAAGATGCAAGAAGAAATTGATAAATTGTTTCCCGGGAATAGGGAGACAGTTACAAAATTTTTAAGCCGGGAGAAAAAAAGGCTGCAGAAACTGTTGCCTTGTCTGCAGAGGGATTACAGCAAGTGGAATGATTTGCTGTCCCCGGAGGTTTTACAGTTATTACCCAGACTTAGTCTTGGCCGGTCCCTTTTTGATGTTTTAGGAGATTATTTCAATGATGAAAAACTTAAACTTGCCTTTACCTTCCAGGCCAAGTACCTGGGAATGTCTCCCTGGGAATGCCCCGGTGCATTTGCAATTATACCCTTTATTGAACATAATTATGGAATATATCATATTAAAGGCGGGCTGAATCAGATTTCCCAGGCGATGGGGAAAATTGTCGAAGAAGAGGGAGGAAAAATTCATTTATCTACCCCGGTTAAGAAAATAATTTCTTCCAATGGAAAGGCGCAGGGTATTGAATTGGAAGATGGGAGTAGAGTCGAAGCCGATAAAGTAATTATCAATGCGGACTTTGCTTATGCCATGAATGAGTTAATGGACCCAGGCACCCTCCGCAAGTACTCTCCCGAAAAGATTGCCCGCAAAAAATTCTCCTGTTCCACCTTCATGCTTTACCTGGGGTTGGATAAAGAATACGAGATAAATCACCATAACATTATTTTTGCCCGGGATTACAAGACCAATGTGGAAAATATTTTTAAAAATTTAAGACTAACTGAGGATATGTCGGTATATATCCAGAATCCTACTATTAACGATTCTACCCTCGCCCCCAAGGGCCACTCGGCCCTTTATATCCTGGTTCCAATTGCCAACCAAAAGGCCGGGGTTAACTGGGATGAAAACCAGGTTAAAGAATACCGGGCCCAGGTTTTGGCGACAATAAAAAATAAAACTCAGTTGAAAGATCTAGAGGAGCATATTGTGGTTGAGAAAGCCATAACTCCACTTAACTGGGAAAAGGAATACAACGTTTACCGGGGGGCAACCTTTAACCTGGGCCATAATCTTTCCCAGATGTTATATTTCAGGCCCCGCAACAGATTTGAAGAACTGGAAAACTGTTTTCTGGTTGGGGGAGGGACCAATCCTGGAAGCGGGTTACCCACTATTTACGAATCCGGGCGAATTTCTTCTAAGCTGATCTGCTCTGACTTTAAACAACCTTACCAAATATAAGGGTTTGTTCAAAATAATTACCTTGGATTGAATTTCTTAACAATCTTATCCCGAACCTGTAACCCGGACAGGAAAGCCATTGGCATTCCGCCCCCGGGGTTTACGCTTCCACCTGTAAAGAACAAATTTTTATATTTTTTACTGACCTTGGGTGCTTTGAACCCGAGGTTTTTCTTTTTATCAGACACTACCCCGTAAATCGCTCCCCGGTGAGACAGGTAAAGCCTGTATATATCTTCGGGGGTCCACATCAATTCGGTTACAATATGGTTGCGGAGATCAGTTAACCCCATTTCCTCAAGTTTTATAAGTACCCTTTCTCGCAGCTTTTTATAATCCTCGCGAGAAAAAGGAGGTTTTTGCAGGTAGGGAATGTGGGGCAGGATTTTAATTACTTCTCCTCCTTCGGGTGCAGTGGAGGGATTGGTATTTGTTGGTGCAACAAGGTAAATGGTGGGATCTTCAGGAAGTTTTTTGCCTTTAAAGATTGTAGAAAAGTGCTTTTCGGGATCGGAGGAAAAGAAAAAGTTGTGATGGGCGAGCTGAGGGTATTCTCGACTAATACCAAGGTGCAAGACCAGTCCTGAACAGGCCGGTTCAAATCGGTGGAATTTTTTTAAAAAGTTCTGCTCTTCTCCAAGAAGATCCTCATATGCAGGAATTACCTCCATATTGGAAACAAAAATATCTCCCTCAACAACTTCCCCGTCTTCAAGTTGCATTGAAGTAATGGAATTATCATTAGAAAAAAGGCCGATAACTTCCTGTTCCAGGTAAATTTTGCCTCCCAGTTCTAAAAAAAGTTTTTGCAAAGCCTGGCTCAGGTTGAACAAACCTCCCCTGACATACCAGAGACCGAATTTATGTTGAATATATGGGAGGAGGTTCAGGACTGCTGGAGCCGAATAGGGGGAAGAACCAACGTATTTGCAGAAAAAATTAAAAATGTCAATCAGGTATGGATTGGAGACATATCGCTTTACACCGCGATCCACAGTTGAAAACATATCAAAGCCCCTGATTGTTTCTAAAATTCCGTGGTGACTAAGAAGCTGGGGGAGAGTATCTATTCCTTTTTTAAAATAGCCCCTTTCCACGCGCTGATAAAGTTCCTGGCCGTAAGAGAGGAAGCGCGAAATATCCTGTTCATCCCTGGAGGTTAAAAGTTCATTTTTGTTGACGGTTGTTTCCGGGTCGGCGTAGAGATCAATAACAGTATTGTCAGGGAAAAAATTACGCCACTGGGGTTCGAGGAGTTCAAATTGAACGTAATCTTCTATCCTGCGGCCACTTTCTTCAAAAACCCGGGAAAAAATATGAGGCATGGTAAGAATGGAAGGTCCAAGATCAAAGGAAAATCCATCCTGCTCAATATAGTTAAGCTTCCCTCCGAGGTGACTGTTTTTTTCAAAAATTTCTACTCGGAAGCCTGAGTTGAGTAAGGCAATTCCTGCAGAGAGCCCTCCAAGGCCTCCCCCAATAATCCGTACTTTAGGCATACTCATTTTTAACCGCCACCTTTTTACAGAATATAGTAATAATTCTAATTATACCGGAAAAAGTCCTGCAGAACTTTACCATAGGAAAAGGAAATTTCCGAGGTTTGTTGACAGGAATTAAAATGGATGATATAATTAAAACGGTCAAAAAAAATTGACAGAAGGAGGTCGCTATGCAACAGATATTTTTCCTTACCGGGATTGAACAACTAAAAGCTCTTAGCGATCCTTTACGGATAAAAATTTTGACTCGGCTGATAGAAAAACCCATGACCGGGCAACAGCTTTCCGAGACTTTAAAAATATCTCGTTCCAAAATCCATTACCACCTGGGTGAACTGGAAAAGAATGGCATTATTGAGGTTGTTCGCAGGGAAGAAAAAAAGGGGATAATGCAAAAGTTTTATCGCTCTGTAGCAAAATCAATAATTCCCAGTGATGAATTGATGCCTTTTGTTGATAGTCGTTCTGTTCGGCAGTTAGGGTTGGAGGTAATAAACCGTTTGAAGAAAAAGATTCTCAAAGCACCCCTGAGTGCTTTTAAATTTCGCCCCGGTTCTATTGAAGATCAAACATCTCTATTTTCCCAGTTTGATGTTCGAATGAAGCCCGAAGATTTGGCCTCATTTCTGGTTGAAGTAGAAAAAATTCTTGAGAGAATTAAAGAAAAGGACGGAATCGAGGGAAAAAAATTTGCCATTGGGTTTACCGGTTTTTCCCTGGAGGAAGATTGACCCTGAAAGGGGTTTTTCTTTTGGATTAAAGGTCAAAAAAAATTGACCGAATAAAATAATTTAAGGAGGGAGGCCCTTGTATTTCCTATACCTGGCCGAGAAAAAGTTTGCAGAAAACTATATTAATTTACAGTCACCCCAGGGACAAACAAGAACCGCCCGGGGAAGCTCCTCATTTTCCTTCCGTTTCTGGAGAAGGTTTAAATTTTTTTTCAGTAACTGAATCTGGTTTCCCTGATTGCATTTTAGTCGATGTAGCAGAACAGGAGCAATAAGGCAACCCCTTTGCCTTAATGCTCCTGTTTTTGCTTGTTGTTATTGTTTTTCTCTTGCGAAATCCAGAAGTTCTTGTGTTATAATGGAGGATATCCTGAGGAGGGATTTCAATGAAAACTCTGGGGTTAATTGGCGGCATGAGCTGGGAATCCACCAGCGAATATTACCGGATTATCAATCAGGTTGCGCGAGAAAAACTGGGGCTGG
>SKTZ01000073.1 GCA_007122335.1 Bacillota bacterium | reverse complement strand
AGATTACATTTGATACACTTGTCAACGGCTTTACAGCCATAATCTTTTATATTGCCTCCCAGTGTATCCGTTTTTTCTATTAAGGTGACTTTATTGCCGGCCCGGGCCAGTTCAACCGCCGCGGTAGTTCCGGCAATGCCACCTCCAATTACCGCAATTCTGCTCATTTTTCTCCTCCTTAGGCCTGAGTTAATCCGGTTATTTGGCCAGTTTGCCCTCCCGGGACGCTTTAATATAATTGCTTCCATATGGGTCCCTATTGAGGAGAACTTCAGTTGCCCGAACAAGGCTGACCAGGTAGTTATCAAGCGGGTCAATAATTGCTGCATCCAGCCCTCTCCCCATTGCCAGGACAATGAAAGCCTGGTTGAGCAGAGCTCTGCTGGGAAGTCCATAAGAAATATTACTTAATCCACAGGTAATATGGGCTCCGGTACCCATCCTGGTTATCCCCTCAATGGTATCAAGGGCCTGCATCCCGTACTCCCCATTAACCGCAATTGGTTTGATCAGGGGGTCAAGGAAAACATTTTCCAGAGGAACCCCGTCTCGATCCAGGTCATTAAGAAGTTTCTCGGCAATTCCCAGCCTGTCTTCTGCGGTTTCGGGCATTCCATCATCTCCCATGCAAAGGGCAATAACCTTGGCGTTATATTCCCTGACAAGGGGCATAATTTTACCATATCTTTCTTTCTCCGCAGTAATAGAATTAATCATTGGAGTTCCCTTGTGAGTTTTAATAGCAGCTTCTAAAGCCTCAGGGCTGGGGCTGTCAAGGGCCAGGGGTTTGTCTACAACTTCCTGCACCTTTTCCACCAGCCAGAGCAGGTACTTGGTTTCCTGCTGGACAAAAGCACCGGCATTTACATCAATAAAATCTGCCCCACCCTCATCCTGCTTTTTTGCTATATCCTGAATGTAATCAACATTACCTTCTTTCATGGCTTCCCGCATTACTTTCCTCGTGGAGTTAATAAGTTCACCAATAATTATCATTCTTTCTCATCGCCGGACAATTCCGGCAATGATTTCACCTCCTTTGAAGGGTTTAAAAAAGTTGTTCCCTGACTACCATTCTACCGGGTTCTACAACTAAAAAATCTTTGTCCCATTTTCCTGTCACAAGTTTTTTCAAAAGTTCTGCCGAGCCCTCCATAATCTGCATTTCAAGACCCAAAAACTCTGCAGCCCGCCGGGAATATTCTATATATTTCTCCGGGTTTTCAGTACCAGGGGTTTTGATATAAACCAGTCTTTTGTAATTTTTGTATTCCACTTCCATTACCCAGCGGGCGTTTTCTTCACCAACTCTTTCGGTATAATCTTCAAACTGGGTAAGGGGATCTCCGCCGTGTTCAATCCAGCCCCGGCTTAAATAAATTGTCCCGGGTTCACTGGAAAACTCTTCGTAATAAAGTTCCCGCGAACCCAGCAGCAGAGCTATACAGTCGTGGGCCCGGGGAATAACAAGTTTCTTTTCCTTGCTCTTTAATCCCAGGGTCCCATGGCTGCAGAGACCATAGCCCAAAAGAATACAGTCCCATTTATCAGGTGTTTCATCGATTTTTTCCTGCAGAGTTTTCTGCAACTTATGGGGATGGCGGTGCAGACCATATTCTAAAAATTCCATTTCCAAATTTGCAGGGGCGAAGGCCTGAATTTCTGATTTAACTGTCGAACAGGCAATTATTTTTTTAATTATCATCACCCCACGGCCTGCCAACAGCTGAAAATTCAATAATTGTCTCAATAAAGAGCCGGTTTTGTTCCTCTTCCCCCTCAGGAACAAAACCGTACAGATTGGTGAATTTATCTTCCCGGTGCTCCATTATTTCGATATCTGAAGCTCCCGAGTTTTCTGCTTTTTTGTATACGTGCTCTCTCCCTATCTTCCGTCCCAACTGGACGGCTTCCTCCATTTCTAAGAACCCCTCCCGGCCTGCAGGGGTATAAACAAGATAACCCCCGTGTTCGCCGGGTTTTACTGTTATCTTGATTCTTTCAATCACCTTACCGCTGACCGTTCCCACCGCATTTGCAACTTCCGCCGATTCCGGGAGCTGCAGGGGCGCGTTGAGCCTCTCGGCGATCTGGGGGAAGTACGCTCCCACGGGAGCTCCTACGGCGATCAGGGGTATATTTACCCGGGTGGAGAATTCGATCAACCTTTTTTCATCTTTTTCTTGCCCAAAAATCTTCTGTAAAAAGAAACTGGCTCCCCTGTCCTCAAGTGAGAGACCTTCTTCACGACAACCGGCCAAAACTTCCACCAGCAGTGATGAGACCTGGTAATAAATTTTTTCCAGTACTGCTTTTATAAAAGCCTGCCCATCTTCGGACATCCGGCGAGCCATTATATTCATGCCAATTTCAGCGGCCTCTCTGCTCCATCGGTCAAATTCACCGGAAACATGCAACAGATCGGTGGGGGTCAGGGAAGCCCGGTGTAAGGAACCCCCATTTACCAGCCTCTTCCAGGGGATTAGTTCAGGACTCTTTTGCAATTTTCGCCCCAGGTGAAAAAGGGTATGTGGGCTTCCCTTCAGCAATTCCAGCATCTGGTTTTCGGTTTCGCTTAATTCCAGGTTTACCGGATCTTTGATATACACAAGGATGGTGGTGGGTTGATTTTCCAGGGGAAAATAAATTTCTTCCCAGATTTCCTTCAGTTCATCCAATAATTGGGGAAACTGATCTACAACCCAGGCCAGAGGGAAGACCCTCTGGGGACCGATAGAAAGTTCCCCTGAACTTGAAACTTTTATTAAGCTATCTCCGCCGAGGCCAACAGTAGTAATATCTGCTGCCTTAACCCGGGTCATCCAGCCTCCTACCCGGGCCCCTTTCTGGTTAAGGGAAGGCCGGCCATCCTGGAGAATTGCAATATCGGTGGTGGTTCCTCCCATATCTACCACCACGCCTTCTTTCAAGCCGGTAAGGGCCATGGCTCCAATAATGCTCGCAGCAGGCCCTGAAAGAAGAGTTTCAACCGGGCGTTCCCGGGCCATCTTTTCACTGATCAGGGTTCCATCCCCTTTAACAACCATTAACGGAGCACTTATTCCTCTGGTTATAATATTTTCTTTTACTGCATCAATCAGGTTGGTTATCAGGGAAATCAGACGAGCATTGAAAACCGCGGTTACTGTTCTCTCCCTAAAACCAAGGTCAGAAGAAAGCTGATGACCGGTAACCACCGGGCATCCCGTCATTTCCGAAATCAAGCGGGACACTTGGATTTCCTGTTTGGGGTTGCGGATACTCATGTAGCCTGAAACTGCAAAAGCTTCAACTTTCCCTTCCAGAGATTTAACGGCTTCACGGGCTTCCTCTAAATCAACCTCCCGGGTTATTCTTCCCCGCACATTACAACCACCACTTATACTTGCATAATGGGGGGTGGGCAGGGGCCCGTCGGGTTCAAATCCAACCTGAATTAAACCAACTTCAGCACCCTGCCCTTCAACAATGGCATTGGTCGCCAGGGTAGTAGATAGCGATATCATTTTGATCTCACTTAAGTTATATTCATCGGGCCACTGGTCTAAAAGCCCCTGCAGGCAATTATCAATAGCCAGGTGTAAATCATGCCTTGTGGTAACTACCTTGGTTTTGCAGAGGATCTTCCGTTTATCCAGTTCCCAGATTACTCCGTCGGTAAAAGTTCCTCCTGTATCAATTCCCAATGCCAGATTTGCCATTCCCCGGACTCCTCCTCTGTAATTTAACTTCTAGGCTTTGAGTTTCTTTTCAGCGTCTACAACAATCTGTCTGAGTTTCTGTTCAACATCCTTGGGTAGGGGATCCGGTTTGTGAGTTTCAAGGATTTTGATTACTTTGTCGTTACTGCGTTGGAAGAGGTTTTTCTCTCCTTCTTTTACCCAGTTTTCGTATATCTTGCGCTGGAACAATTCGGGATAGTATGTTTCAGTTTTATAGTGTTTCATGGTATGTTCCTGAGCAAGGTAATGTCCGCCGTGACCTACTTTATCAATAACATCCAGGGCCAGGGTTTCTTCGTTTACCTCGATTCCTCTGGTTATCCTGCGGGCAAAACCAATTAACTCATCGCAAATTGTTAGATATTCCAGAGAAGCAGTGTTTCCATGCTCAATGTACCCCACGTCGTGGTTTAAATTCGCCCCAGACATGGAAGTTGTCAGGATGGAAATTGCTCCTTCAATTGCTGCCTGCTCATCAACAACCTTTGAGTCAGTGCAACCACAGGTTCCAAACATCGGGATATCAAGGAAACGGGAAATATCTGCCAGACCTGCCTGCAGCAGGTGAAATTCTGGAGCTCCATAGGCGAAAATTGTAGTCTTCATATCCATGATTGTGAAAACTCCGCCCATGATGAAAGGACTACCTTCGCTGGTTTCCTGATTGAGGACCAGACCGCTCAGACTTTCAGCAAGTCCGGTAGCCAGCCCCCCAGCCATTGTAATTGGCACTGTCCCACCAAACATGGGGCAGGGTGTGTAAACAACAGGCAGTTTTTTCTTGGCCGCAAGGACCAATTTCTGCGCTGAGTCCTGGGGATGCTGGAGGGGAGAAATTGGCTCGGCATATAGAGTCATAAAGGGGTTTCTCTGCAGTTCCTTTTCTCCACCAGCTACAATTTCACACATTTTGATTATATCAGAATATCCCTCAACATCTATTGCCGTAATTACAATGGGCTTAGAAGTGTTGAGAACCATAGCTTCGAACTGATGCCTGTCGTAGATTTCCTGGGGAACATCCTGGACAATTCCCAGGGACATAATGAAGTCGATGTTGGGCAGGGCATCCAGGACCTTGGAAGCCATGGTTACTGTTTTCTTGCTGGTTGGGATCCTGTTATTGGTATAGGGATCAATGAAAAACGGCGTATCAGAACCCGAACCAAAATAAGCGTTATTGCCCTCCATTTCCATAACCCTTTTTCCCGTCCTGCTGTTGCAGAGGGTTACTTTTGAAGGAACAGTCCGCAGTGCTTTTTCAACCAATTTTACCGGAATTCGAACTCTTTTTCCCTCTACGGAACAACCGGCCTTTTCCAGAATTTCCAGTGATTCCTTATCGTGATAAACTACACCTGTTCTTTCCAGTATCTCCATGGCCGCTCCCAGTATATGTTTACACTGGTCATCTGAGAGGACCTGAAGGTCAGCAGATGCATTAACTCTGAAATTACTTCTCATGCTGCCACCTCTCCTTTCCTCTTTTTAGCGGCCTACCAGTTCGATGGCCAGATCCTTGGCCGAGGCTGCATCAGGGGCCCAGCCGTCGGCACCAATTTCATCGGAAAAATCGGAAGTTACTGGTGCTCCGCCAATAATTATCTTAACTGAATCTCTCAGGCCTTCTTCCTGCAGAATCTCGATAGTATCTTTCATTGCCAGCATAGTTGTAGTCAGGAGAGCACTCATCCCTACTATATCGGGCTTGTGTTCTCTAACTGCCTCGGCAAACTTCTCCGGTTCAACATCCATTCCCAGGTCAATGACTTCCATGCCGCCACTTTCCATCATCATTCCAACCAGGTTTTTTCCGATATCGTGCAGGTCACCAGCTACAGTTCCCAGGACCACCTTACCGGTCGAGGTTACCTCACCTTCAACCAGCAGAGGCTTTACCAGGTCCATACCGGAATTCATTGCCCTGGCAGCCATGAGGACTTCCGGAACATACATGTCTCCTTCTTTAAATCTCTGGCCTACAACATTCATTCCTTTAATCAAGCCTTCGTTAATTATATTTGCAGGTTTGGCACCTTCATCAATAGCCTTTTGAGTTAACTCAGTAGCTTTTTCTACATTACACTCGATAATCGCATTTTGCAAAGCTTCAAAATCTGCCATTATTAATCTCCCCCTTTATTTCTTTTTGGCCTTCTGGCCCTTATTGGCTTCCCGCTCTTCCGCTTTCTCCACAATCGCGTCAATCTCTTTTTTAACTTTCTCCGACAGCGGCTTGGGTTGATGTTCTTTGAGTATAGAACGGAGTTTATCTCTCACCCTATCACCCATACTTGAACTATTGGCTTTTTTCTGCCAGCCGTCATGCCGCATTCTATTGATCAGGGTGGGGAACCAGGTTTCTTTTTTAAAGTTATCCATGGTATGGGGCTCACCAAGATAATGTCCTCCTGGCCCAACCTTATCAACTACATCAAGAGCCAGGGTGTTTTCGTTGATCTCAATACCCCGCATGAACCTCTTGACCATGGCTATAATTTCATCATCCATAACCAGCTGTTCTAAAGATCCAGTTGATCCGGAACCGGTGTACCCACAGTCGTGGACCAGGTTTGCCCCGGACAGAGCTGCCATAAGTATACTCATTGCTGCTTCTCCAGCTGCCTGACCGTCGAGAATATGGGCATCGGTGCAGCCCGCAGTCCCAAAGACGGGAATTTTCATATGGTGAGCTACTTCAGCAATCCCGGCCTGCATGGTGTGGAATTCAGGACTACCATAGCTGAAAACTGTAGTTTTCATATCCATGATCGCATAAACCCCACCCATAATTATGGGAGTTCCCGGTCTTACCAGCTGGGAAACAATAATCCCCACCAGACTCTCTGCCACACCCAGAACGAGCGTTCCGGCCAGTGTTGCGGGTGCAGTCGCACCTGACATCACACAGGGAGTATACACGATGGGGATCTTATTTTTGGCTGCAAATACAGCTTTTGCTATAGCTTCTTCTGAGTGTAGGAGCGGAGAGCTCGGTTCAGAATAAAGGGCTAAAAACGGTCTCTGCTGGAGTTTTTCCAGTCCTCCCGCAACCGCAGCTGCAATATCAGTAATATCCTGGTACTGTTCAATATTAAAACCCCAGTGAACAATGGGTTTATTGGTATTGGATACCAGAGCCCTGAAGGCATGGACATCAGACAAGGTGTCAGTTACCCCGGTGGGGGTTCCCAGGTCCTGAACAAAATCAATATTGGGCAGGGCATCGCAAACTTTTGCTACGTTTTCCGTGTCGCTAATTACCGGGCGGCGCCTCTCTCCTGTAAAGGGGTCGCGGTGAAAAGTATTTGTTGGCCCGGGACCATAATAAGTTTTATTATCCTGCAAAACCAGTGCTTTGTTGCCAAGTTGATCATAAAGGGTAACTCTGGATGGAGCACTGCGAACAGCCCATTCGCTCAACCCTGCAGGGATCCTCACCCTGTTGCCGTCTACCCAGCAACCACCTTTTTTCAAAATTTCCAGTGATTCTTCATCGTAAATTTTCGCCCCTGTTCTTTCCAGGACTTCTGTTGCCGCAGAAAAAATATCTTCCCTCTGGGCATCACTTAGAAGTCGGAAATTTACGGTTTGATTAACCTTGTAACGGGACTTAACGAAATTTCCCATTATACCCTCTCCTTTCCTCGAGTTAACGACCCACCAGGTCCATGGCCAGGTCTTTGGCGGATGCTGCATCAGGTGCCCAGCCGTCAGCACCAATTTCATCGGCAAAATCAGATGTAACAGGTGCTCCACCAATAATTATCTTGACTGAATCCCGCAGCCCTTCTTCCTGTAGCACTTCAATAGTGTCTTTCATGGCCAACATGGTGGTAGTTAAAAGGGCGCTCATTCCTACAACATCGGGTTTGTGTTCCCGAACAGCTTCAGCAAATTTCTCCGGATCAACATCCATTCCCAGGTCAATTACTTCCATGCCTCCACTTTCCATCATCATGCCTACAAGATTTTTTCCAATATCGTGCAGGTCACCTGCTACTGTTCCCAGGACAACCTTCCCCGCACTTGAAACCTCACCCTCTACCAGGAGGGGCTTACAAATATCCATACCCGAATTCATGGCTCGAGCCGCCATCAAAACTTCAGGAACATACATTTCTCCCTCTTTAAATCTCTGGCCTACAACGTTCATTCCTTTAATCAAACCACCATTAATTACATCTGCCGGGCCGGCTCCCTGGTCAATAGCCTTTTGGGTTAATTCCGTAGCCCGCTCTACATTACACTCAATAATCGCATTTTGCAAAGCTTCAAAATCTGCCATTGGTCCCTCCTTCTATTTTTTCCCTCACCTGCACCATGCTTTTTCAGCTGTTTTATCCTCTTTCAGGTTAAACCCGGGATAAAACAGATTATTCCAAACTTAAAACTCTTAACCGGGTGAATTTTCCCCGGTCAATCATCCCCATAAGGGGAACAGGTAAAATTTCTTTCTCTCACCTCCCTCTTCTTCCCCACGGGGGTTTTACCAATCAGGATTAGTACCTTCTACCACTTAAACTTTGCATTTCTTTCCATTCCTAAAGTTTCCCATCAAAATAAAACTGCAAAAAGCGTACCACCTCCTCCTCTATTCCCCTAACCTCTTTAATAACAACAATTTAAAGGGCGAAAAGCCTCTTGGGAAAAAAGAAAATGAGATTAAAGGAGTGGTTAAAATTCCTTCTTTCTCATTTTTGGAATTTCCTATTGTGTAAATTCCGAATTTTTTGTAATGTAACTGGCTCGACGGTTAATATATTTTTTTCTCATTATGATAATTTTTCTCAATTTAAGAAACCTGGATCTCTTTTAGTTTCCTGTATAGGGTTGCTCTGCTGATACCCAAAGCTGCCGCGGCTTTTTCCTTGCCTTTAGTAGAAAATCCGAATTTTTGCAGGGCCTTGCTTATTGCTTCTCTTTCCAGGTAATCCAGGGTGGGTATGGTCCCCACTTCTTCGCCCTGCCGGAAATTAAGGAGCCTTTCCGGAAGGCTTTTCAAGGAAATTTCCGGACCTGTTTCAATATTTACAGCATATTCAATAGCATTTTCCAGTTCCCGGATATTCCCCGGCCAGGGGTATTCCAGGAAAATCCTCCGGGTTCCTTCCTGGAAATCATAGATGTTTTTCCCCAGTTGAGTGGAATACATGTCCAGAAAAAAATGCATTAAAAGGTTAATATCCTCTTTCCTCTGCCGCAGCGGGGGAATATAAAAAGGAATTACGTTCAGGCGGTAAAAAAGGTCTTCCCTGAACAGGCCTTCTTCAATTAGCCTTTCTAAATCCTGGTTGGTAGCCGCGATAATTCGGACATCAATCTCTTTGGTGCTGACACCACCGACTCTTTCTATCTGCCTGGTTTCAATTACCTGCAGCAGGTCAACCTGAAAACTCAGTGGCATATCACCAATCTCGTCCAGAAAAATGGTTCCTTCGTGAGCAAGTTCAAATTTTCCGGGTTTCCCGCCTTTCTTCGCTCCCGTAAAAGCACCTTCGTCATATCCGAAAAGTTCTGATTCTAACAGTGAATCTGGAATTGCTGCACAGTTTACGGTAACAAAGGGTTTGCCTTTGCGGTGGCTTTCCTCGTGAATAGCCCGGGCAAAAATACTTTTCCCGGTTCCCGTTTCACCCCGGATAAATATGGTGGAATCCGTATTACAAACCCTGCGCATTCTGTTTTTTATTTCAATCAATTCGTTGCTGGTGCCCTTAATCGCATCCAGGGTTCCTTTTTTCTCTTCACCAATAAGTTTGCTGGCCAGTTTGCGAATTTCTTCTCCCTTGCGGAAAGAAATTACCGAACCCTTTATTTCTTGACCCTCAAAAATGGGAGTAATGCTACAGAAAATTTTTATTTCCCGTTCCCCGTCAACATCAAGAGTCATTTCCTTCTCATAAAAATCACTTCCCGGTTCCTCCTGGAAGGGGATAAGAGGATCAAAATCGGGGAAAACCGAAGAGATATGCTGGCCAGTTTTATCTCCGTTTAAAGATAGGATTTTGCGGGCCGACCCATTGATATTTATTATATCTCCCCGGTCATCAAGAGCGATTATACCCTCGTGAACAGAGTTTATGACTGTTTCAAACTGATTGGCAAGGGTGGTAACCCTACCCCTCATCCGCTTTTCGTTTAAAGTTGTGACTATAAAACTGGTTACATTGTTGAGAAAATTTAGTTTCTTATCAAATTCATCCAGAAGAATTTCTTTCTGCTCTTCATTTAAAGCCAAGAGGGAAACAGTGCCGATTTTTTCCCCGTTGTGGAAAATAGGGCGCATGGCAAAGGCCACAACCGAGCATTTATCGGAATAATCACACTGTTCACAGTAATGACTCTCTTTAGTATCTTCAATCAGGATGTGGCTGTCAACCCAGGACTGGATAACCCGGTCGGTTGTGCAGTCCTCGTTGTAAACCACTCCTACCTCTTTTTTATACCAGCCCGTCCCGGCAATTACTTCTAATTTGTTATCAATTATGGCCAGTTCAACATCCAAAACCGCTGCAAAAGCATCAGAAACCTGCTGCAAAAAACCTTTTATGTCCTTGAGTTTTTCCATTGGCCTCTCCCTTTCAGAATATCTTACAGAATTTTCTTTCTCATTTTGATTATAACAAAATGCCTTTTAATAAACAACCCTTCTCATATTGAGAAGGAAAATTCAAGGAAAAATTCCAACTCTTTCTCTCCCGTGGCAGGAGTTGTCTAAAATTTCTATAACTATTTAAGAAGTTGAAGACCATCAGAGCATTACTTTTCTTTTCAAACCAACCCGGGGAGAAGGTGATTTATTTGCAGCACCGATCAAGGAATTTCTGTTTAACACTGGGAGTTTGTTTTTTTATTTATTTTAATTTCTTTTCTTTCCAGGTTATTACCCCCCAGTATTTAACTGATCTGGGTGGAACCGGTTTCCAGGCGGGCCTGCAGAACTCCTTCTTTTTTATCGCAGGCATCTTGTTGCGGCTTTATTTTGGCCCAATGGCCGACAGCCGGGGAAGAAAAATACCTATTCTGATTGGGGCTTTTGTATTCGCAACAACTCCCCTTTTATTTTTAATTAGCCATAATGTGCCGATGATCTTTGTTTCCCGCTTCTATCAGGCTATTGGCCTGGCAGCCTTCTTTTCCAGCGGAACTTCTTTGATCAGCGATATAGCCCCTCCCCAGAAAATGGGTACCTACATGGGCTCCTACCGTTTTACAGCCACTATGGCTTTAGTTGTTGGCCCGGGAATTTCCATTGCCCTGATCAACAATTTCGGTTATTCAACCCAGTTTATTTTCAGTTTTTTTATCGGCATGATCTCTTTTACCCTTGGGGCCTTTTTAGTTCCACCCGACCTAAAAGCTTCGAAGGTTTCCAAAAACCCTATTTATCAGTTAAAAACCGTATTAAACAATAAATTACTCTGGCCCATCTACCTGGGTGCCGGAATAGTAGCCTTCAGCTATGGAACACTTTTAACTTTTGGCTCTATTTATTTTTCCCGCGCAACTGATGTTGCCAATCCCGGCCTCTATTTTACCATTTTTGCTCTTTTGGGAATGGTAGGCAATATTTCTGCTGGGGGGATTTCCGATAAAATTGGCAGGAGAGCAGTTGTCACACCCTCCCTTACGCTGCTGGGCCTTGGAATTTTTATCCTTTACTTCCTGCCCGGCACAACATCCCTTTTATGGATCAGCAGCATTATTACCGGATTGGGTTATGGCGGTTCCATTACTGCCATCTTTACCTGGATTACCGATGTAACCGAGCAAAAAGCCCGGGCCACTGCCCTTGCTTTTCAGGAAAGTGCACTGGATATCGCTTACGCCTCGGGTTCTTTCCTGTTCGGTATCTCCGTCTCCCTCTGGGATTACGGGCCTTCTTTCAGCCTTATTGGGATAATTACCATTTTTACCGCGGCCTTTTTCCTGGTTGGGGGGAAAGAGCGCAGAAAAAAATATGCCCAGGAACTGGCGGGGCAGGACTGAAATGTTAAAACCCGGTTATTAATCAACCGGGTTTTTATTTTCCAGGGGCAATTTTTCAGGTTTTAAATCCTTTATATCTTTTTTGGTTTCTTTCATCTTGCGGTAAACGTTTTCAAAATCAATCCGGTAATTGAATTCCACCTCGGAGCGAGCCCTTTCTTCTTTTATATCAAGGTTCCGGATTATCAGCAGTTCTTCCCGCATCTTGGAACCCTGCAGAAGAGGTAAACCAGAAGGGGCCCAAACCCCGCTACCTCCCCAGAAGAGGATCCCGCTTCGGTCATGGGACCCCACTTGATTGACTCCGATGCTCCAGGTCTGGTTATAGGCAGCTTTAGAGGAATTCATCAGGTCCCATAAAAAGCCATAATAGTTATCCGTCCGCACATTCATCTGGGGATAATCCCGGATGGCGTGCGCTCTCCAGGCAGCTACTGTAACGATGGCATCAACATCGTCTGTAAAAGCATACTGGCGGGGCAGCTCAACAAAGCAAAGATCATAACAGGTTAGAAAACCAAAACGTCCCCAGCGGGTATCAATGGTAAGCCTTTTATCGCTCCCCCCTTTAAAATACCTTTTTTCCAGGGGAGGTAGAAAGATTTTGTCGTAGGTCAGGCTATGGTCTGTAAAATCATAATCCGGGTGGAGAATAAAAGTGGAATTGAATAAGTCATCTCCTTTCTGGAAAACATTGTTAAAAAAAACATACTCCAGACCCTGCTGGTTGTTAGAAAGACTATCCCTAATATTGTTAAACCAGGGTTGGAGATAGTGAGTTTCTCCTTCTAAAAGGTGGTCCCAGATTTCTCCGTCTTCCGCTTCCCAGATGTAACCGGTAAGGCTCAGCTCGGGGAAAATTATGATATTAACCTCTTTTTTGTGGCCAATCTCAATTACTTCTTCGATTTTAGACATATTCTGCCGGATATCTGTAGTCGGGTTAATGTTTGCAAGGAGTAAAGAAGGCCTTTCCTCCAGGTTACAATAAGTTCTTTCAACAATGCGGGTGATCAAAACTCCCACTTCCTTTCCCCGTTAACGCGTTATAAGTTTATTTCTATTCAACTTCAGAAATTCCCCCCTGCAAACCTGCTTTGTCAGCAAAAATCCCCTGAAAAAAATCAGGGGATTTTATCAAATTCTGAACTCCTGCCAAGTTTCCCTTCCGAACTCAAATCTTTTAATGCCGCCAAAACTCTTTCTTTTTCTTCGGTAAGGGAGTGATTTTGTCTTTCCTGAAAAAGAGCTTTTAGAAGGCAGTAAATCATTAAGAGCATTAAGAGCATAAAGGGAAAACCACCGATTATTGAAGCAGTCTGCAGGGCCTGCAAACCACCTGTAAAAAGAAGGATGGAAGCAATGGCTCCTTCAATTAACCCCCAGGTTGCTCTTAACTGATAGGGGGGATTTAACATTCCTCCGGAAGTTAGCATCCCATTAACATAGGTCCCCGAATCCGAAGAAGTTATGAAGAAAATTGCAACAAGAAGCATGCCCACAACAATTAAAACCTGGGAACCGGGAAGCAACTCCAGGGAAGCGAAAAACCCCGCAGCTTCATTGCGGGCTACGGCATCTGCTATTCCCCCGGCAGCAAAATGTTCCTCGTAGAGAGCCGAACCCCCAAAAACACTGAACCAGATTATACTAACCAGGGTAGGAACAAGTAAAACACCGATTACAAAAGTCCGGATTGTCCGCCCTCTTGAAATCCTTGCTATGAAGGTCCCTACAAAAGGTGCCCAGGCCAACCACCAGGCCCAGTAAAAAACCGTCCAGGCTCCATACCAGCCTTCTGTTCCCTCCCCTGCAGCATCCAGTCCAAAGGACATTTTTATTATTTTTTGCAGGTATTCCCCAGAAGAATGCGTTAGCAGGTTCAGGATAAAAAGAGTTGGACCAAACAGGAAAACCAGGACAAGCAAACCAATGGCCAGAACTATATTCAACCTGCTCAAATTTTTAATGCCCCGGTCAATTCCTGTTACCGTTGAAGCGACAGCAGCAATAGTTATTACGACAACAATCCCCACCCACAAACGCTCTGTGCTCTCAATTCCGAACAGGGTTTCAAAACCCGAACCGATCTGCATCGCTCCCAGTCCCAGGGAAGTTGCCAGACCAAACATTGTGGCAAAAACCCCGATTACATTAACCAGTACGCCCCAACCACTCCTAATTCCCTTTCTCCCCAGGATCGGTTCCAAAGTTGAGCTTAGCATCATTGGTAGATCCTTCCGGAAGCTGAAATACGCCAGGGAAGCTGCAACAACCGCGTAGATTGCCCAGGGATGAAAACCCCAGTGAAAGATTGAATAACGCATGGCCTGATGAATTGCTCCTGCAGTATATGGTTCTCCCATGGGGGGCCAGATATAGTGAGAAATTGGTTCTGAGACTCCCCAGAAAATCAAGCCGATCCCCATACCACAGCTGAAAAGCATGGCAAACCAGGTTAGCAAAGGGTACTGGGGTTGTTCATCATCCTTACCCAGCTTTATGCCTCCTAAGGGACTGACCAGTAAAAACAGGATCAGTATTAAAAAACCGCTTACGGAAAGGATAAAACTCCATCCCAAATATTCAACCATGAAGGAAAAAATTGAATTCATCAATTCCTCTGCCGTCCCGGGCATGGTAATTCCAAAAAGGAAAAATGTTAGGGTAATTATTAAGGCACAATAAAAAGCCGGGTTTTTAAGTACCGACCCTTGCTGATCCTGGATTGGTTTTTCTTTCATCCGAGGCCCCTCCCTTTCCAATTAATAATCACCCCTTACACTCCCTTGAATAAATTACTTCTTATTTTTAAAAAATCCCCCCGGCCCTTAAACCGGGGGGATTTAAAGTTAGCTTGAAGTATTCTGATTTTTATAGCTTATCAGTTTTCCCTTCTGCTTTCAAATCCTTGATGGCCTCATAAATCCTGGCCCGTTCAACTGGTAATGAACCGGTCTGCATCTCTTGGTAAAGGGCTTTAAAGAGGCAGTAAACCATAAGGATCATGAGGATCATGAAGGGGAAACCACCAATAATCGATGCCGTCTGCAGGGCTGACAGACCTCCGGTAAAGAGAAGAATGGAGGCGATTGCGCCCTCAACAACTCCCCAGGTAACCCGCAGCTGGAACGGCGGGTTGAGCATACCCCGGGAGGTCAGCATACCATTTACGTAGGTTCCAGAGTCACTGGAGGTGATAAAGAATATTGCAACGGAGATCATACCCACAAAAATCAGCAACTGTGAAGCAGGCAACAGGCTTAAAGCCTCGAAGAAACCCGCTTCAGAGCTCTCCGCGACAGCATCTGCAATACCTCCTGCGCCGAAGTGTTCTTCATACAGGGCGGCGCCGCCAAATACGCTGAACCAGACAATACTGACCAGGGTGGGAACCAGGAGAACCCCAACAACAAAGGTCCGGATAGTGCGACCACGAGATACCCGGGCGATAAAAGTTCCTACAAAAGGCGCCCAGGCCAGCCACCAGGCCCAGTAGAATATCGTCCAGGCACCATACCAGCCTTCTGTTCCCTCTCCAGCAGCATCAAGCCCGAAAGACATGTGGACAATATTCTGTAAATACTCCCCGGTGGAGTGGGTGAACAGGTTGAGAATGAAGAGCGTTGGACCAAAGATAAATACCAGGACTAACAGGGTTATAGCTATAACGATATTAAGTCTACTTAAATTCTTAATACCCCTATCAATACCGGTAATTGTTGAAACAACCGCAGCGGCAGTTACAACAATAACTATTGTAACCCAGGTCCCAGAACCACTTGTTATACCAAACAACCTCTCCAAACCATTGCCAATCTGCATTGCCCCAAGTCCGAGTGAAGTGGCCAGGCCGAACAGGGTAGCAAAAACCCCGATTACATTAACCAGGATACCCCAGCCACCATCAATACCTTTTTTACCCAGAATGGGTTCCAGGGTAGAGCTGAGCATCATGGGCAGGCCCTTGCGGTAGCTGAAGTAGGACAAAGCCCCGGCAACCACAGCATATATAGCCCAGGGGTGGAAGCCCCAATGGAAAATAGAATAACGCATGGCAACGTGGATTGTTCCCGCTTCATAGGCTTCTCCCAGGGGAGGCCACATATAATGCCAGATTGGTTCAGAAACACCCCAGAAGATCAAACCAATACCCATACCACAACTGAACAACATGGCAAACCAGGTAAACAGGGGATACTCGGGTTTTTCATCATCTTTTCCCAACCTGATTCCGCCCAGAGGACTTACCAGTAAAAATAAAATAAGTAATAGGAAGATGCTGACAAACAGGATGAAACTCCAGCCAAAGTACTCAATCATAAAGTTAAAGATAGAGCCCATCCAGGATTCTGCAGTATCAGTAAAAAGTATACCGAATAGGACAAAGGCAACCGTAATAATCAGGGCAATGTAAAACGTGGGATTATTTAAAATACTACCTCCCTGATCTTGAACCAGTTCTTTTTCCTCCACTTACACAACCTCCTTTTTGCTGATTTTTTAATTTTTGGGAAAAGTGCAAAAACTATCCCAATGCTCTAATTCGCTCCCGGCCAACACCCCCTTTATGAAAAATTTTGCAATGCTGAAAAAACAAGATTATTTTTATATAATTGCAATCGGGCTGGGATAACTGGTGTATCAGGATAGTTAAAATTACCTTAAATTTTCATTGTATTTTGAACTGTTTATCTATTCCGGCTATTGGCAAGATTGAAATTATTTAAGCCTGCGAAACTACTTTTTAAAACTACCAAAGGTTATTGCTCTAATAAGCTAAACAAAGAATTCTAAAAATAACCTTCCAACCAAACTTCAGTAAATCTCAGATCTGAAAACCCGGTGGAAGTTCACTAAAATCCAGGTATTTTCCGCCTCTTTTTGCCATAAAATTACTTTATTTTTTTTCAGAGGCATTTCGCCTTGTTGTTTCTACCCTCTTATTAATAATTCCTTCTAAAATTTGAAAACAATTTTTCCGTTTCATTTATTTTGCTTTTGAGGAAATCAAAAATAATCCCATAAGAAAAGGGTTTTTCGCCAAAATTAAAATTCTAAATTTTTCTTAATTTTTCCAAAAGAAAACCTCTTCCTCCGAAGAGGAAGAGGTATTTTATGGAATTTTAAAAAATATTTGTTCTTTTTTTTACACTCGGGCAAAACGAGCGGTAAAATGACGCAGAATTTTCGGCTCGTAAGCAAACCGAACCCCTGATATTTCTTCGCGTCTATTATCGATCCGGCGGAAAGCCTCTGCCACATAATCCATATGGTTGTCAGTATAGGTTCTCCTGGGAACTGTAAGTCGCAGGAGATCGAGTTCGGGCATAACGTTTTTCCCAGTTTCCGGGTCTCTCCCTGCCAGTATCGTACCAACTTCAACAGCCCTAATTCCACTTTCCAGATAAAGCTCAATACAGAGGGCTTGTGAAGGAAATTGTTCCTGGGGAATATGAGCTAGCCAGGTTTTACCATCTACAAAAACCGCATGTCCCCCAACAGGTTTCTGGATGGGAATACCAATTTCCATTAACTTTTTACCCAGGCGTTCAACCTGTCCAATCCGGTGGGCCAGGTAATCTTCTTCCTGAACCTCATAAAGACCTCTGGCCAGGGCCTCCATATCTCTTCCAGCCATTCCTCCATAGGTGACAAAGCCTTCCAGGGGAACCAGGCGTTCTTTTGCTCTCATGTACAATTCTTCCTGTTCTTCCGCCAGTCCAATTAGCCCCCCAATATTTACAAGACCATCCTTTTTGGCACTAACAGTACAACCATCGGCAAGGGCAAAAAATTCCCGAATAATTTCCGGTATAGATTTGTCTTTCTGCCCCTGTTCACGTTTTTTTACAAAATAAGCATTTTCAGCAAACCTGGCCGCATCTAAAAACAAAGGCAGCTTGTATTTATCCGCAATTTCACGAACTTTTTGCATATTTTCAAGGGAAACGGGTTGGCCTCCCCCACTGTTACAGGTTATGGTCATCAGGATAAAAGAAATATTTTCCTGCCCCTTGTTTTCAATGAAATCTACCAGGGCTTCGATATCCATATCACCTTTAAAAGGGTATTCAGAATCCAGGTTATAAGCTTCTTTTCGGACCAGGTTAACACCCCGACCCCCGGCAATTTCAATATGGGCTTTTGTAGTATCAAAATGCATGTTCCCAATAACATACTTTCCTTTTTCTATTAAAAGGGGAAAGAGAACATTTTCTGCTCCCCGCCCCTGATGGGTAGGCAGGAAAAAAGGATAACCAAAAATATCCCTGACTACCCGTTCCAGGTTGAAAAAATTCCTGCTCCCCGCGTAAGATTCATCTCCCAGCATAATTCCAGCCCACTGATTGTCGCTCATTGCACCTGTTCCACTATCAGTCAAAAGGTCGATAAAAACTTCATCGCTTTTCAGTGAAAACGGGTTCAACCCCGCCCTTTCCAGGGCCTTTTCCCTCTGGTCTCGAGATAAGAGTTTAATAGGTTCAACAACCTTTATGCGGTAGGGTTCGGCCTGGGGCCAGGATGATTCTACCATAACTAGTCCCTCCTCAATTATGTACTCACCATATTCTTTCCACCTCTACACCTGAACTTCCTTTAAAAAAGTTAAACCGATGCCCACGGGGATCGGCATCGGTTTAACCAGGAGGGAATCAATGAGAAAACAAAATATATGCAATGCGGTTCCAGGCCCGTTCAAACTCTTCACGTTGATATTTTCTTCTTACTGTTTCTTCTTCGGGAGCAGCAGGGTCATTGGTAACCACATATTCCACACCATTTTCCTGCAAAAACCCTGTTATTACAACCAAGTGGCCGTTGCTTTTTTCCTGGGGCGCTCCAGTAAGCTCTCCTTTCTGGTAGGCAATACTTGCTATTAAAGGAGTCCCTGCAGCGAGCCATTCGCGGGCTTCTCCCATTCCGGTGAGTCTGTGAACAAAAGCCGGGAAACCCATATTTCCAGCCAGAGCGGTATTGAAAGGCCAGTTACCATAAATTCCAGGCCCACGGTCGAAAACTCCCTCAGCAACTTCAAGTGTGGGTAGGTCCTTCCCGTAATATTCCATTACCATTGCCAGGCAGGTGGGGCTGCAAATCACCCTCCGGTCAGAACTATCCTGAACCATTTGGGATCTTTTAGGAACTGGAATTTCCCCGGTCCAGACTGAATCTACCTGAGCAGGGATATCCTCCTCATTCCAGAAAGTTGCCCCCATTAAAAACATCAGGGGCTTTTCACCCTTTTTACCCGGCACTGTTTCGACTCCCAATTCAAAGGCCTCACAGTTCTCTTCAGCGATTAAGGTATCAATGGCAACCCGGAACTTTCTTCCCCGGGGACTCAGGGTTTTGGAAGAAATCTCCCTTCCCCAGGTCCCGAATTTAACCCAGGGTTCCCATTCTTCTCCAGGAAACCTGATCCTCAGATTCAATGCAAAATAACTATTCCCAGGAGTTTCTCCATTCCAGAACATCACCAGGCGATTAAAATTAACATTTTCCCGGCGAAGGGGACCATCCAGGTCAACCCCGGAAAAAACCGCTGTATTTTTGGAGCAAATCAAAATCAGGTCCTCCCCCTTTTTAAGATTTGGCCGGGAAAACTCTCAACCTGTTTCCCATTTATCAAAACCAACTCCCCATTTACCATTACATAATCAATTCCTACTGGTGACTGGAAGGGTTCAGTAAAGGTGGACCTATCAACAACAACCTCAGGGTCAAAAACTGTAATATCTGCAGCGAATCCCTCTCGCAATAAACCCCTTTTCCAGAGACCAAGTCTCCAGGCCGGCATTCCGGACATTTTGTAAACCGCTTCTTCCAGGGTAAAGGTTCCCTGTTCCCTGGAGTAAAAACCCAGAACCCGGGGGAAGGTTCCAAAATTTCTGGGGTGGGGTCTTCCCTCTCTATCTGTGATTGCACTGCCGTCAGAACCAACCATGGACAGGGGATTTCTGAGAACCTCCTGTACATCTTCCTCACACATTCCAAAACGGATCATTGCTGCTTCTGCTTCACTTTCCATCACCAAATATATTAAAGCATCCGATCCATGCATCCCTAACTCGGTAGCAATTTCTGATATCCTCTGCCCTTCAAACTTCTTGTTCTTTCCTTCGGGAAGGAAAGAAACCATAATTTTCTCAAATTCTTGCTCGGATTCACTTCTATTCAAGCCTTCCCGAACCTTACAATAAAAATCTTCGTTCTTCAAATTCCCCAGCATTTTCCTGGTTCCGCCATTGTGGGCCCAGGAGGGAAGCAGGGCACTAAGTGATGTGGAGGTTGCAATATAAGGGTAAACATCACAGGTAATATCCAGCCCATTCTGCCGCAGTTCCTGCATGTAGGAGAGGGTTTCCTTAACTGCTCCCCAGTTTTTTTCCCCGCCTACCTTGTGGTGAGAGACCTGGACTGCAACACCCGTCTTCTGCCCTACTTCCGCACTTTCCTGGACCGATTCCAGCAAGCGATCGCTCTCATTCCGCATATGGGTGGCATAAATCCCACCGTATTTGGCAGTGATTTTTGCCAGGGCTGCGAATTCTTCTTTATTCCCATAGCAGGAGGGAGCATATAATAAACCGCTGCTAAAACCGAAAGCTCCTTCTTCATGGCATTCTCCGAGAATTTTTTCCATTTCTTTTAATTCTTGTGGAGTTGCTTCTCTTTCATCATTACCAACAACGGATTTACGCAGAGTTCCATGCCCCACTAAACCAGCCAGGTTGGCCGCTGGTCTTGCTTTTTCCAGGGCCTCCAGGTATTCTCCAAAACTGGCCCAGGAAAGTTCAATTCCTTTTTTCCTCAGGGAATCTTCTAAATCATTCGCTGCCACCCCATAAGCCGGAGCAACAGCAAAGCCGCAATTACCAAGAACTTCAGTCGTAACACCCTGTTCTATCTTGCTCTTCCCCAGATTATTCAGCAAATAAACAGTATCAGAATGGGTATGAATATCGATAAACCCCGGTGCAATTACTTTCCCCTGAACGTCAATCACCTGATCAGCTTTTTTATTAATTTTCCCCATTCCTTTAATAATTCCGTCTTTTATCAAAACATCACCGTAAAAAAACGGACTGCCAGTTCCATCAACAATTTTTCCATTCTTAAATAAAATTGTAGCCACTATTTGGGCTCCTTTCCGATTATACCAGCTTTGCAATCAGTTCATTTTGATCTCCGGCCAGAAAATAAACCGGAGGTATTTCCACCATTGTATAAACTCCTGGGTCCAGGCGCATCGAAGCCCGGGCAGATGAAACCATAACCTGCCCGGTCACTGCAGGATTTGTAACCCGGATATCAAAGGAAAACATCTGGTTATGAGTTTTTCCCGCGATACCTTTCCTATTTATTCGCACTCCATGCCCAACATCAACCAACTGGCTGACATCATCCGTATCTTCGATGAAGGTTTCCCCATTGGAAAAATAAGGATCCTGACGGATTTCCGAACAAATATCTTCAAAACTTGTTCCAGGGTAACGTTGGATATAAACCATTCGCCGATGAATCCCGGTATCAACAGGAATTGTGAGGACAAGGGCATCTTCGACCCCTGCAATTTCTTTAACCGCAACAGTATGGCCCATACTCATCCCGGGGCCAAAATTGGTATAGGTAAGTCCCCTTGGAGCCATAATTTCCAAGGTCGCCCGGACCATAGAATCAGTGCCTGGATCCCAACCGGCGGCGATAATTGCTACCTGTCCTTTTTCATGTGCAGTTTGCTTAAGTTCCTCTTTTAGTTTAAGCAGTTCATTCCCGTGTAAATCGAAACTATCAATTGTGTTTAAACCTTTGAACATAACCTCCCGGGCAACCCTGGGAACCTGTCGGGTTGGAATGGCTAAAATTGCCACCTCCGCATCTGGGAAATCGTCTATTTTATCGGACACTTTTACTCCTCTGTTTTCTTCCTTACACCTATCTATAGCTGCAGGGCGTTCCATAATACCCTTTAGTTCCATGTCGGGAGCAACTTCAACTGCTGAAACAACACCTTTTCCCACGTGACCGTAGCCGATTACAACAATACCTATTTTTTTCATAAACCGCCCTCCATCAAAACAATTAGTTTCTTGTATTATTAAATGCAAAATTCGTACCACTAAATAGGCCGTTCCGGTTTTTTTGTGATTTTTTTAAACTTCAAGTTTTTACAAGGAAAAACAGTTCCAGTAGGGAATCTGTCATTATTAACCAAAATTCTGGGGGGAACTACGTGTTAAACCTTTTTTATTTACAATTATCTTTATTTATCATTTATCTGACTCTTTTATTTCCAGAAATACTTCGCTTTGAAAAAAACCAGGCCCGAACTTTCCGTCGGGTAATTCTTTTATTTTTTCTGGTCAACTCTACGGCAGGTTTTATTTACATTTTTAACTTCCTGCCCCTTGCTCCGGAAAAAATCATTTTAACCAGGGATATATTGCCCTCTACCCTGGGTTATTTATTGGGGGTAACTCTTGCCTTTTTTGAGTTCTGGCCTGTTAAGTTGATCAGGTTACGCTCCATCCCTTTTTTAATTTTCCTAATCCCCGCGATTTATTTATTTTTTAATGGTCAGCAATTGAATTTCCCAATTTCGGATTATTCTTTCAACCCCCAGAGCACTATTCCAGGGGAAGAGTTCCAGTTTGAAGTTGTTGAATTTGAAATTCTTTATAATATTCCTTACCTGGCTGAAGAAGTTTATTACGCTGTAAATACAAAATTTATCCTTAACGACCAGGTTGTGGAAAGAAAAAATTGGCCCGTCCTTTTAAAAGCCATGAGAAATACGGAAACATTTCTTTACACAACGCATCTCGAAGAAGAAAAAGCAGGTTTTTTACCAGGCTTTTATAATTCGGTTCTGGTAATCGATAATTATGATTTCCTGGAGCTAAGAGCAGAAAGACCGGAGGCTGTCAGTTTTAGTCGGGAACTTCAGAGAAATCTCAATACTTTCATGGGGTGGTAAAATGAACTGGGAAAATTTTATTTTGGCAATCGGGGAGTTAACCCTTGTGTTTTTCCGTTATTTATTCTGGCTGTTGCATCACCATAATTGGGTTGCTTTTGCTTTTTTTATAATTATTTTAATCTCGGTTTTAAGGGTGATCGTTTTGGGTTTCAATAGTTTTCGTTGTTACCTGATCTGGAGAAAGCACAAGGAAAAAACCGGTTACCTTTCCATCAGCTATGAACTCTTCCAGGATACCTTGCGAGGCATCCTCTGGACTTCCTGTTTATCAGCCTTTTTATTTAATCTCGTTTTCTGGTTTTAAAAAAGGGCCCCCGGGGGCCCTTTTCTAACGTTCTTCAATTATATAAACTATTCCAATCCAGGCATT
>SKTZ01000064.1 GCA_007122335.1 Bacillota bacterium | reverse complement strand
TGTGAAAAACAGGACTGGGAAGTAGAGGTCCTTGATCTTAACCCCGGGGATGAAGCAGGAATTAAAAGCGCTACTATGCTGGTAAAGGGAAATTATGTATATGGAAACCTTAAAGGTGAACAGGGGGTTCATCGGCTGGTAAGAATCTCTCCCTTTGATTCTTCGGGCCGGCGGCATACTTCCTTTGCCTCGGTGGAGGTCCTGCCGGATGTGGGAGAGGATGTTGAAGTCGAAATTGATACCAACGATCTAAGGATTGAAACCTACCGCGCCAGTGGGGCGGGAGGTCAGCATGTCAACAAAACAGATTCTGCCGTCAGAATTACCCACCAGCCCACTGGAACTGTGGTTCAGTGCCAGAATGAAAGATCCCAGCATAAAAATAAGGCGACTGCAATGCGGATTCTCAAGTCAAGGCTAAAAGAACTCGAGGAAAGAGACCAGCAGAAAAAAATGGATGAATTTCGGGGGGATCAGAAAGACATTGCCTGGGGTAGCCAGATCAGGACCTACGTTTTCCACCCCTATTCCCTGGTAAAAGATTTGAGAACCGGAAAGCAGGTGGGGAATATCCAGGGTGTAATGGATGGAGACCTGGACCCTTTTATCCAGGCTTACCTGCAGTGGCAGGCGGGGGGGAATGACAACAATGAATAAAAAAATTCTTTTTGTTTTCTTGATAATTCTAGTAATCCTTGCCGGGGTGTTTTTTTTAAGCCAGATTTTGCTTCCCGAGTATGCGGAAATGGAAATAAAGAATGCTTTAACCGATTATTTTGAGGATTATTCCACCCTTGAAGTTCAGGTAGAGGCCCGCCCTGCTTTTAAATTATTGCAGGAAAGGGCTGATTCGCTTGAAATAAGCGGAAGCAGAATAAAAACTGAGGGACTTTATTTCGATACCTTTTATGCTTTTTACACCGGTCTTCAAATTGAAGATGATCAGGTGACAGGTTATATGGAAATTTTGGAACTGGTCCTGCTTGCTCAGGATTTAAATGAATACCTTGAACCACACAATATTGAACTATTTTTTGAGCCTGGCTCCGTTCGGGCCAGGACGGCGGTGGAGGTTTTCGGTTCCCCGGTTGACGTTATGGTAAGGGGAGGCCTGAGTATCAGGGAGGAAAAATATCTGGTTTTTTCTCCAACGGGTGTTATTCTTGAAGGTCTGGAAATCCCCGGTGCCTGGGTTGAAAATATCCTGGAAAGGGTCAGGCTGGAAATAGATCTTGACCGTTTCCCCCTTCCCTTTCGAGTCCAGGAAGTTAACGTGGGGCAGGACAAACTAATATTAAAATCAGATTAAAGAAAAGCTGGTCTGGGGGTATACAGGTTGAGGAATTCCAAAATATTCTGGGGGATAATCTTTATTGCCTTTGCTATTGCTCTTTTTCCCTATGCTGCCCGCTGGGAAGTGGAACAGGAAAACCGCAGTATTAAGCTAATTTTTGATGACCACAGTATGTTTCGCCTGGCCAGAAAAACCGGGGCCAGTGTTGAGGAGGTTTACTCCCGCCTGGAAATCGCTGATCCTGCTGTTGCAATAAGTCCCTGGACTCCGCGGAAGATGACAGATAGAGGTTTTACTTTTTTGTGGCCTGTCCTTTTCCCGGATCGGCCAATACCGGTACCCTCTGACCTTGGAGATGGTCGGACAACCGGATTTACTGGTTATTATCTCCATTTCTTATCGGAAGAAAAGAAAGAATTCATGTTTTCCCGCCTCCCCGATTTTTTCAAGCCGGTTCCCCTGGGAGGGGACAACAATTATTCCGCACCCCCCCGGGAGGAAAACACACTTTTCCCTGGTATCCCCCTTGGGTTTAACGATGAAGATATTGAATTGATTTCCCAAACTGGTTGGCCAATGGTGGGCCGCCCCAATGTGGACCAGAATAAAGGAGACTATGACCCAGAGACATTGCTCGGGGAATTACCTCGACTGGAAGGGCTCCTTTTTGATGGTGGTGAAGTCTGGGGTTTTCCAGACAATTTAGAAGAAACCGCTGGTTTGCTTGAAGGAAAAGATATCTACCTTGGTTTTGTAGAACCTTTTCTGGCTCAGCAAAAAGGAATGAGAGACCTGGGTTTGCTTGAAGAAGACAGAGTTATTCGATTGCACAGTATTCAGCAGGGTGAAATGGACAGTCAGTCTTCAGAACGAATAATTTCTCGGTATATCCGTAGTGTCCGGGAAAGGAATATCCGCCTGCTTTATTTCCGACCCGTTCTTGCCGCGAACAGGGTGGACCTGCTTGCGCATAATGAAACTCTCTTAAATAATCTAAAGGAACGTCTGGAAGGGCTGGGGTATAGTTTCGGAGAAGGAGGATACTTCCAGCCTCTCGAAATCAAGGGGTGGATGGCCTTAATTGTCTGGGCAGGCCTGGTTTCAGCAGGATTACTGGTTCTGGAATTTTTTTACCAGCTTTCCCGGAAAAATCAGCTACTACTTTTTGTCCTGGGCTGGCTGGGAGGGGCGGGAATTTATTTAATTGGGTTTAGAACTCTTTTCCTGCAGGGAGCCCTGCTGGGAGGGGCCATTGTATTACCCCTTTTACCCCTGCTGCTGGTCCTGGAAAAAAGGAAGGGTCCTTTTTGGTTGGACTGGCTCATAATTTCCCTGGGGACTCTCCTGGGTACATTTTTTATTGGAGCCCTGGGGGCAAACAGATCATTTATCCTGGGGTTGGAGGTTTTTCGGGGAGTGAAGGTCGCCCTTTTACTTCCCCTTATAGTTTTAGCTTATTATCTTTACCGGGAAAGATTTGCCGGAAAGTGGAAGGAGATGCTTCCTTCATTACCAGTTATTCTCAGCCTGGGGTTTTTGGCCGTAGCCCTGTTTTTTTATATCAATCGTTCGGGAAATTTCCCTCTCATTCCTGTTCCCCAATGGGAAATTGCCCTGAGGGAATTTCTGGAGAGGGTCCTTGTAATCAGGCCGCGTTTTAAGGAATTTATGTGGGGGCACCCCTTTCTCCTGGCGGGTTTATACCTTTTCCGGCAGAAGAAGTGGCCCTGGATTGCAAGTTTTTCTATTCTCCTGGGCTGCATGGGTTTAATTACAATGATAAATTCATTTACCCATTTCCATACTCCGCTCTGGGTTAGCCTCTGGCGAAGTATCCTGAGTATTTTGTTGGGTGCGGGTTTGGGTCTGCTTATGGTTTTAATTGTTCGCTGGTTAGAAGGAGTCCTGGGGAGGGAAAAAATATGAAGAAATTAGTTATCTCTGGGTATTACGGTTTTAATAATCTGGGTGACGAAGCAATTCTTCACGCCTTTCTGGAAGGAATAAAAAGCTGGGATGAAGATTTAATTGTTACCGTCCTGTCTGGAAATGAAAATTTTACTTCTCAGACCCATAGCGTCTTCAGTGCACCCCGCTGGCCTCTTCCGGAGGTAAAGAAAACAGTTGAGGATTGTGATTTCTTCATAACCGGCGGGGGGAGTCTCCTGCAGGATAAAACCGGTGTGAAATCCATTCCCTATTATCTGGGACTGAATAAAATTGCCCGGAAAGAAGGGGCCATGACTGCTCTTTTTTCCTGCGGTGTTGGCCCCATTAATAGACCTTATTTAAGGTGGTTAAGCCGCCAAGAACTGGATAAATTTGATTTTTTATCAGTTCGGGACGAATATTCTCGTGAACTGCTCGAAGATATAGGGGTTAAAAAGGATATTGAGATAATTCCTGATCCGGTTTTTCTTCTTTCGGCGCCGGAGAAGGGACAGGGAGAGGATTTCCTGGAAAGGGAAGGAATATCAGGGCGGGGGCCCAGAGTAATAATTGCTCCCCGGACCAGCCCGGGGGAAAAGAACCATAAGCCTGAACCCTGGATTGAAGTTTGCAAGCGGCTCCAGTATGAACTCGGCGCCGCAATAATTATCTGGCCCATGCACTTTGAGCAGGATTTTGAATTGAGCAAGGCTATTAGCGAAGGGGTTTCAGGAGTTTCCGTTCTGGAAGGGACCTACTCTTTACCCCGGATTTTGGAAATACTTAAGGCAACAGACCTGGTAATTGGTGTTCGTTTCCACGCTCTTTTACTGGGAGCTGTAGCAGGTAGCAATCTACTTGGAATTTCCTATGACCCCAAGGTGAAGACCCTTCTGGGGCAGCTGGGGCTTCCTTCCGATTTTGAATTAGGCGATTTTTCTCCTTCAGCTGTGGCCTTGAGGGCGGAAAGGATTTTAGACGGGGGTTGTGTTGAACAAAAAGAACTGGGAGAGAAGGTTGAAAACCTTCGGGAAAAAGCTCGCAAGGGTATGAACCTGCTCAGGGATTTTATTGGGGGGAAATTTTATGGGTGAGAAAGTTGACGTCCTAGGAGTTCCAGTTCACCCGGGAACCCTTTCCCAGGCCCGGGAAAGGGTTTTTTCATTGCTCTCGGAGAACCAAAGGGGCAATGCAATATTCAGCATAAACCCCGAGATAATAATGGCGGCGAAAAAAGACCCCTCTTTTGCAGAAATACTAAAAAAAGGGGCTTTAAATCTCCCGGATGGAATAGGAGTGGTCTGGGCTTCTCGCTTTCTCGGCAAAAAAATACCTGAAAGAGTTGCAGGTTTTGATCTGGTTAGAGCAATTCTGCCTGAATGTGCCCGCCGGGGTTACAAAGTTTTTCTGCTGGGAGGAAAACCAGGAGTTGCCCGGGAAGCGGGCCAGAGGATTAAAGACGAATATCCGGAGTTAAAGGTGGCTGGAACCAGCCACGGTTATTTTTCAGGGGAAGAAACCGAAAAAATAATCGAAGAACTGAAACAGGCAACCCCTGATGTCCTTTTGGTCGGTCTGGGCTTCCCCCGCCAGGAACGTTTCATCGCTGAATATGGGGAAACCCTGGAAATCCCCGTTAGCCTTGCTGTGGGAGGGACCCTGGATGGCCTGGCTGGAAGGAGCAGGAGGGCCCCAGTTTTTTTTCAGCGGATCGGCCTGGAATGGTTATACAGGATAATAAAAATGGGGCGCTGGGACAGGTTTCTTTCTCTGCCCCGATTTGGTTTACTGGTTCTTTCAGTTAAATTGAAGGGAGGGTCACGGAGTGAATAAATTCTGGGGGGTAATTTTCGACCTGCTTATGATAATTGCGGGTTGTTTGATTACTGCTGCGGCCCTCCTGATTTTTCTTATTCCCAATAAAATTGCTGCAGGGGGCGCCAGCGGACTGGCCACAATTATTTACCATATCTGGGGTTTACCTGTGGGGATAGTTATTTTACTGATCAATGTGCCCCTCTTTACCATAGGTTTATTTTTATGGGGCTGGCAGATGGGCTGGAGAACTCTTTTTGCTACATTGTTTTTAAGTCTTTCCCTGGATGTACTGGCTCCGTACCTGGAGCCCGTAACAAATGATCCCCTGCTGGCTTCCCTTTATGGAGGTATTGTTTCTGGACTGGGAATGGGTTTGGTTTTCCGGGCCCGGGGGACAACAGGTGGAACAGACCTTGCTGCGCGACTGTTCAATCATTTTTCAAGTATTTCCATCGGTCAGGGTCTTATCCTTGTTGATGGACTTATTGTTCTGGCAGCGGGAGTAGTTTTTAGTCCAGAGTTGGCCCTTTATGCCGCGATTTCAATTTTTGCCCTGGGCAAATCAATTGACCTGGTCCAGGAAGGTATTGGTTTTGCCAAAGCGGCATTGATTGTTACCGATCAGAAAAGGGAGGTTCAGGAGCAGATTATCGAGCGATTGGGTAGGGGGGTAACCAGTTTACGAGCCACCGGGGGTTATACAGGCCGGGAGAAGGATGTTCTGATCTGTGTTATTTCCAGGACGGAAATTTCCAAGCTGAAAAAAATTGTCAGCATGGTGGATCCCAGAGCTTTTGTTATTATTACAGCGGCAAATGAAGTTTTAGGTGAAGGATTTAAGGAGGACTGGAAGAATATCTAACCTTCCTTCTCCAGAGAAGTTTTTATCCAGTTTCCGGAGGTTGCCAAAACCTCTAGAGGTATAGTATTCTAGAAAAGAATCTTCATTTTGGTAGGGAATTGATTATTTCCCGGGGGAATATTGGTAAGAGGATTAGGAATTTGCTTATAGAATTAGTTAATTGAAACCCAAAAAGAGGTTGGTGATGGCAATGCGTTCACGTTTGGTTTTGCTTGTACTGGCAATTGTTTTACTGCGGAGCCTGGTATCACCACAGGAGATTCAGGGATCAGACAGGCGTATCTATATGCTGGAATACGCCTATCAATATATTCAGCATTATTATGTCGAAGATGTAGAGGCAGAAAAACTGGCCGAAGGTGCGGTTGAGGGGACCCGAAAAGTCCTTGAGGAATTCCGGGATGAGCTTGCAGAATCTGACTGGGAAAGATTAATAGAAACATTAGATAACAATCCTTCTTCTCGCTCACCCTTCCGGGGAGTAGAGAATCTTTACCGGTTGGTTCTTGATGAATACCGGGATAAAATTGATCCCGACGAGGTTGTTGAAGGTGCCCTTGCCGGCATGATGGGGGAACTAGATCCATATTCCAATTATATGAACCCTGAAAGGTACGAAGAAATGCAGAGGGAAATGGAAGGAGAATATGGAGGAATCGGAATCCTGATAACTCTTCGGGATGAGAGAGCCACGGTTGTTGAAGCATTTGACAGTACTCCTGGGTACCGGGCTAACCTGAAACCTGGAGATGTAATAATGGAGGTAAATGGAGAATCTACCGAAGGTATGATCCTGAATGATGTTTCCAGTCGAATTAGGGGACCAAAGGGAACCCAGGTCAACCTGACGATATTCCGGCCGGAAACGGAGGAAGAATTTGATGTTGACATTACCCGGGAAACAATAGAAATACCAAATGTTACCGGGGAAATGAAGGAAAACAATATTGGCTATATTTCGATAATGCAGTTCATGGAAAATACCGGGGAAAAAGTTGCCGGTAAAATATATGATTTAAAGGAACAGGGCGCAGATAAATTTATCCTTGATCTCCGGGGCAATCCTGGCGGCCTCCTAAAAGAAGCCGTTAATGTTGCCAGCCTGTTTATGCCCCGAGGACCTGTGGTTCATGTCGCGGACCGAAGTGGCATCAGGGAAGTCCTGGAAACCAATCCCAACTACAGGTCCCTTGACCTGCCCCTCGTGGTCCTGGTTGACCTGGGAAGCGCCAGCGGTTCGGAAATAGTTGCTGCAGGAATCCAGGAGCAGGAAGTTGGAACCCTGATTGGAGAGAGCACATTTGGGAAAGCAACTGTCCAATCAATTCTTCCTCTCCCCGATGGGTCAGCTCTGCGATTAACCACCGCCCGCTATTACACCTCCAAACAGGTCTTTATTGAAGAAGATGGTGTTGAACCGGATATTATTGTAGAGAGAAGCGATGACCTTGAGGAGGATAAACAACTCGAAGAAGCAATCAGGTTCCTTTCTGATAAATAACCAAGGGACAGGAGGTAGGCCGGTGCGAATTGGGTTTTTTAGCGAGAGTTATTACCCATATATAAGCGGAGTTGTCCGCTCCATCGACCTTTTTAGCAGGGAATTGCGGAATCTGGGTCACGAGGTCTATATTTTTGCCCCGGATTATTATGACAGCAGCGATGAAGAATTTGTTTACCGCTTTCCCTCGGTGCCCACACCCAATGCACCGGGTTTTCGCCTGCCCATTCCCTATTTGCCCAAATTAACAGAAACAATTGAAAACCTGGAATTGGACATTATCCATACCCACTCTCCCTTTCTGATGGGACGCTTATCCTCCGCCCTGGCCAAGAAGCTTAAACTGCCTCTTGTTTTCACCTACCATACCAAGTATGAGCAGTATGTTCATTATGTTCCCTTCGCTCGTAAAACTGCCCGCAGAGTAACAATTAAACTCACCCGGGACTTTTGCCAGCGCTGCAATGCTGTAGTTGCCCCAACGGGATATGTTAAAAAAATGCTTGAAAGCGAGGGCATTACAACACCAATAGAAGTTATACCTACGGGTGTTGAACTCGATAAATTCCGGGATGGAAGCACTACCTGGCTTCGCCGGCGGTACAGGTTCCAGGAGGAGGATGAAATCCTTCTTTTTGTAGGGCGCCTGGGGGAAGAAAAGAATCTGCCTTTCCTACTGGAAGTGGTCAGGGATTTAATGAAAAAAAATCCCAGTTTGTATCTCCTTCTGGTTGGTGGAGGCCCTGATGAAAAGCAATTCAGGCGGATGGTTAACGATTGGGATCTGGAACACAGGATAATTTTTACTGGAGTAGTTAGTCCCCACAAGGTTGTGGATTATTACCTGGGAGCAGATATTTTTGTTTTCCCATCTGTTACAGAAACCCAGGGGCTTGTTATTCTTGAAGCCATGGCAGCAGGTCTGCCGGTTGTTGCTATGAATAGAGAGGGTCCTGCCACGGTAATTGATTCCGGTAAGGATGGGATTCTTGTTCAACCCAATAAAACAAGTTTTAAACAGGGTCTACTCCAGATTTTAGAAAATCCCCAGTATCGTGATGAATTAAGAGCCAACGCCAGAACCAAAGCCCGTTCCCTTTCCTCGGTGGAAATGGGGCTCAGGCTGGAAAAGCTTTACCGGAAGCTGCTCGGACATCAGGATGCTCAAAAGGAAACAACCAGGAGCCAGGGCTGATACTGGCTCTTTTTTTTCTAAATTTTTGATTGCACGAGTAGATTATTTGGGTTATAATACTATAGAACGTATGTCCGTATTTTAGAGGTGAGGAGATTGGGTGTTTTTGATCTAAAAACCGAAATGGCTCCCAGGGGAGATCAACCCAGGGCCATTAATGAACTGGTGGAGGGTTTTCAGGCCGGTTCTCCGGGTCAAACCTTGCTTGGAGTTACCGGATCAGGAAAAACATTTACGATGGCCCATACCATCGCCCGTCTGGAAAAACCTGCCCTGGTTATTGCACACAACAAAACACTTGCTGCCCAGCTTTGCAGCGAATTTCGGGAATTTTTTCCTGATAACGCCGTTGAATTTTTTGTTTCCTATTACGATTATTACCAGCCCGAAGCATATATCCCTCAATCTGATACCTATATTGAAAAAGATGCTACGATTAACGAGGATATTGAGCGGCTTCGGCTGGCAGCAACATCTTCGCTCCTGGAGAGAAGAGATGTGATTATTGTAGCTTCGGTTTCCTGTATTTATGGCCTGGGTTCCCCTGCAGATTACCTTGATCTTAGATGTGAACTGGCCCGGGGCATGGAAAAGGACCGGGAAGAAATATTGCGGCAGTTAATCGTCATG
The DNA here is from genome assembly GCA_007122335.1 of Bacillota bacterium. GTDB lineage: Bacteria > Bacillota > Halanaerobiia > B1SED10-174 > B1SED10-174 > T1SED10-26. The sequence goes on along the minus strand of SKTZ01000064.1, from coordinate 45,363 downwards.
CAGTATTCACGCAATGACCTTGATTTGACTTTTGGGCGTTTTCGAGCCAGGGGAGATACTCTGGAAATATTCCCGGCGTATGATAGCCGGGCTTTAAGGGTTGAGTTATTCGGAGATGAAATAGATAGAATTGTCAGGGTGGATACTCTGACGGGGGAAGTTTTGGAAGAACTTGACCATGTTACCATTTATCCTGCATCTCACTTTGTAACCCCGGAGGCGAAGATAAAAAAAGCGCTAAAAACCATTGAAGGAGAACTGGAAGAGCGCTTGGCTGAATTTAAAGAACAGGACAAACTCCTGGAAGCGCAGCGTTTGGAGCAGAGAACCAGGTATGACATGGAAATGCTGGACCAGATGGGTTTTTGCACCGGAATTGAAAATTATTCCCGGCACCTTGCTGGCCGGCCCCCGGGCAGCAGACCCCACACCCTTTTGGATTACTTCCCGGAAAACGATTTTCTTGTTATAATAGATGAATCCCATATGACAATTCCCCAGATTGGTGGTATGTACGCAGGAGACCGGTCCCGCAAGGAAAAACTTGTGGAATACGGCTTCCGGCTGCCTTCTGCTCTCGATAACCGTCCCCTGAATTTCCAGGAATTTGCCCGCCTTGTTCCCCAGGCCATGTATGTCTCTGCAACCCCGGGGCCCTATGAAGATAAAAACAGCACCCGGATTGTAGAGCAGATTATCAGGCCCACCGGACTGGTCGACCCCGAAGTTCTGGTCCGGCCAGTAAGCGGGCAGGTTGATGACCTCTATTCGGAAATCGAGGAAGTAACATCCAGGGGGGAAAGAGTCCTTGTTACAACGCTGACCAAGAGGATGTCTGAAGATTTAACCGAGTACCTTGCTGACATGGGGATAAAAGTTCGGTACCTGCACTCCGAGATTGATACCCTGGAAAGGCTGGAAATTATCCGGGACCTGCGTTTGGGAGAATTTGACGTTTTGGTTGGGATTAACCTCCTGCGGGAGGGGCTTGATCTACCCGAAGTTTCCCTGGTTGCTATACTGGATGCCGACAAAGAAGGTTTCCTCCGTTCCGAAAGGGCCCTGATTCAAACCATAGGCAGGGCGGCCCGGAATGTAAGGGGGCGTGTGGTCATGTATGCAGATCAGATAACTCCCTCCATGGAAGCTGCGATTGGGGAAACTGAGCGCCGCCGACAAAAGCAAAAAGAGTTTAATGAAAAACACGGAATAGAGCCCCAGTCGATTATCAAGGCGGTTCGAGATGTAATTAGACCGGTTGATATGGTGGCCGATAAACTGCGGGAAGACAGGATCAGCAGTGCCGGTGAAAAGAAAGAAAGAAGTCCCCGGGAAATCAGGGCACTTATAATAGAGCTGGAAAAAGAAATGAAGGAAGCAGCGGACCGGCTGGAATTTGAGCTGGCTGCGCAGATTAGAGACGAAATTAAAGAACTGGAACAGGAGCTGACAGCACATGAAGTCGGGTAAAGATAGAATTTTAATCAGGGGTGCCGCAGAGCACAACCTGAAAAATATAGACGTGGTAATTCCCCGCAACCAGCTGGTTGTTATTACGGGGATCAGTGGTTCGGGAAAAACAACCCTGGCTTTTGATACCATTTATGCCGAGGGACAGCGGCGTTATGTTGAATCTCTCTCGGCTTACGCCCGGCAGTTTCTGGGCCAGATGGAGAAGCCCAAGGTTGATTATATTGAAGGACTTTCGCCCGCTATTTCTATTGACCAGAAGACAACTCATCGCAATCCCCGTTCAACAGTGGGGACAGTAACTGAAATCTATGATTACCTGCGCCTCCTTTACGCCCGGGTTGGTAAACCACACTGTCCTGAATGTGGGGAAACCATTTCCTCCCAGTCCCTTGATGAAATGGTGGACAGGGTCCTGGACCTGCCCGAGAAGACTAAAATCCAGATTATGGCTCCCCTGGTTCGGGGCAGGAAGGGTGAACATCAGCAGATCCTTGACCAGGCCCGCCGGGATGGTTTTGTCCGGGTTCGAGTTGATGGAGAGATTCATTCTCTCGATGAAGATATCAAACTGGAGAAAAACATCAAGCATACCATTGAAGTAGTGGTTGACCGGATAATAATTAAAGAGGGAATTCGGGAAAGACTTGCTGACTCTCTGGAAACCTCGCTCCAGATCGGCCAGGGTATTGTTGTAATAGACCGGAATGGAGAAGAAGATATAATTTTGAGCGAAAATTTTGCCTGTATAAAATGTGGGATAAATATTGAAGAATTAACTCCCAGGTTGTTTTCTTTTAACAGTCCTTTTGGCGCCTGCAGCTATTGTGACGGGCTTGGAGAAATGCACGAATTTTCCCCCGACCTGGTTCTGGATCGAGATTATTCCCTTGCCCAGGGCGCTATCAGGCCCTGGCGGAACTCATCGAGCCGCTATTTTGAACAACTCCAGGAAGCGGCTGCTTCAGCTCTGGGGATTTCTATGAAAACACCTTTAAAGGATGTCCCTGAAGAAAAAATCCAAAAGCTTCTCTACGGGCTGGACGAAAAAGTTTCCTTCCGCTATACCAACCGCTGGGGAAGAACCCGCCAGCACAACACCTACTTCCGGGGAATTATTAGTTACCTGCGGCGCAGGCTTGATGAAACAGGTTCTGATGGAGTGAAAGATTCTCTGGCCCAGTTCATGGAAAGAAATCCCTGTCCGCGGTGTAAGGGGGACCGGCTGCGCCCCGAGGCCCTTGCTGTGACTGTTGGGGGAATATCCATTATGGATGTTACCCGGATGTCTGTGGATAAGTCCTTTGAGTTTTTCAATTCACTTAAACTAAAAGCCCGGGATGAAATGATCGCCAGTGAAATAATTAAGGAAATAAAAACCAGGCTATCTTTTTTGATTAACGTGGGCCTGGAATATCTTACCCTGAGTCGAAAAGCGGGAACTCTATCTGGAGGTGAAGCCCAGCGGATTCGCCTGGCAACACAGATCGGTTCCCAGCTCGTGGGGGTATTATATATCCTGGACGAACCCTCTATTGGGCTCCACCAGAGGGATAATAATCGGCTGATCAATATGCTCAAAGAATTGCGCGACCTGGGGAACACTGTAATTATTGTGGAACACGATGAAGAAACCATCAGGTCCGCGGACCATGTAATTGACATTGGTCCTGGCGCAGGGCGTCATGGTGGAGAAATTGTAGCCCAGGGAACGCCAGAACAGATAACTCGCAACCGCAAGTCATTAACTGGAGATTACCTGGCCGGAAGAGCCCGGATTGAAGTGCCCAGTGAGAGATATCTGCCCAACGGAAAGTTTCTGGAGGTAAAAGGAGCCCGCCAGCATAATCTGAAAAATATCGATGTTGCTATTCCACTGGGAACCTTTACCTGTATTACCGGGGTTTCAGGTTCAGGTAAGTCTACCCTGGTTAATGAAATCATCCACCGCTCCCTGATGCGTCATTTTTATAATTCCCTGGATAGGCCCGGGGAACACGATAAAATTGAAGGGCTTGAACACCTGGACAAGGTGGTTACCATTGACCAGTCCCCTATTGGAAGGACACCCCGCTCTAACCCTGCAACCTATACCAAGGTTTTTGACCATATCCGGGAACTTTTTGCTCAGACTGCAGAAGCCCGCCGCAGGGGCTACAACAAGGGAAGGTTTAGCTTTAATGTAAAGGGAGGGCGCTGTGAAGCATGCCGGGGGGATGGAATAATCAAGATAGAAATGCACTTTCTGCCTGACGTTTATGTTCCCTGCGAGGTTTGCGGTGGAGCCCGCTATAATCGGGAGACCCTGGAAATCAAGTACAAGGGGAAAACCATTGCCCAGGTCCTGGATATGATTGTGGAAGAAGCTCTGGAGTTTTTCAGCAATATTCCGCCCATAAAAAGGCGACTGCAAACCATGTATGATGTAGGCCTCGGTTATATCCGGCTGGGTCAACCCGCGACAACGCTTTCCGGAGGGGAAGCCCAGCGGGTAAAAATTTCCTCGGAACTCTGTAAAAAGAGTACAGGTCGAACCCTTTATATCCTGGACGAACCGACAACGGGCCTCCATTTTGCCGACATAAAAAACCTTCTGGCTGTTCTTTCTAGACTGCGGGAAGGTGGTAATACAGTGGTGGTAATAGAGCACAACCTTGATGTGGTCAAAAGTGCTGACTACCTGATTGACCTCGGTCCTGAAGGCGGGGAAAAGGGAGGCTATGTTATTGCCCAGGGCACCCCGGAAGAGGTTTCCCGGGTAAAAGAATCCTATACCGGACGCTTTTTACGCCCCATGCTCAATCGGGGGCAATCTGGAGTTGAAGCTATCAATTAAAAAGGACCCCCGGTCCTTTTTAATTTATTCGTCCTTTTAACCAGGGAAATACAGAGAATAATTTAGGCCGGGGAGAAGGAAAAAGATATCCGGCAAAGAAGAAAAGGGAAGAAAAAAAAAGCAGGTGGAAAAATGAAAATAACTGAAAAGTTTTCGGAAAAAGAAAAAAAGCGTTTTAACAAGTGGTTTAAGCAAAACCGCAGAGAGGTAATTAAGACCGGCTTTATTATCGGATTCCATTTTTTTCTCGGTTTTCTCCTGGGCTGGTTTTTATTTTTCGGGCCTCTGGAAATTGATAATTCCCTGGTTCAGTTCCTCGGGGGACTGCTAGTTGGAATAATTAACCTATCTTTAACCACCAGGCATAAATTCCTATCCGTTATTGGCAGGAAAAAGGAAGCTGCACGCCTTGAAAAAAACCTTCGCTTAGGGCGCAGAGGAATAATCGGAGTCCTGTTAATTCTGATCATCATTCAGCTCTATCTCCTGGGGATTTTCCCGCCAATCAGGGGGACTTCTGAAGCCAATTTTAACAGGATGTTCAGAATTTTAAGTTCTAATTATGCCTATCAAGTTGACTGGGATGAACTGGAGGAAAAGTATCGTCCTCTTTTTGCCCAGAGCAGCTTTCCTGATGAATTCTACCCGCTGACCCAACAATTTTTGGGAGAACTCAATGACCCGGGGGTCGGTGTTTTTAGTGATAACCTGCCTCTGGAAGACCGCTGGCTGGGCCTGGTAAGAAAGATTGATGGCCAGGCTCTGTTGGTCTGGGTAAGATCCGGGGCGAATTACGAGGGCCTGGAACCGGGTGCCCGGATAATAAAAAGAGAAGGAATGGAAGTCGAGGAATACATCGGGTCAATCACTGAAAAGGAATTACGTGCTTCTTCGCCACAGCTCAAGGAATACAACAGTTATTCCAGGCTTTTAACACTGGGGCCGGAAGAAGAAATAGAAATAGTTTATGAAACCCCTGCTGGAGAAGAAATTACCCGAAATATTAAATGGGATGATGAATATTACGGGGAAACTCAATCAGCTTACCTTGTTGTGGAAGAGCTCGCAGAAAACGCCGTTCTGATCGAAATCAACACGTTTTTCACCCAGCTTGCCCCAGATCTGCTGGGAGATTTTGATAACGCCCTCAATCAATATCTGGATAAAGAATTCGTGGTCCTAGACCTGCGGGAAAACCGGGGAGGGAGCCTTTATCTCGCGGAGTTAATTGCGGGTCGATTTTTTAGCGAAAGGTTGGAGTACGGAGAAGAAAAATACCCTTCCCGACTGCCTCACAAGGCCTGGAGGTCGACTTTTAACTACGACATCCAACCTCGGGAGCCCGTTTTTACTGGAGAAGTAATTCTACTGGTAGACACGATTAACATGGGTAATGCAGAATTATTTATTGCCGCTTTTAAAGATAGTGGAAGGGGCACAATAGTGGGATGCCCCACTGCAGGGTCTGCAGGGGAATCTCTTTCCATGAGAATTTCCGAAGGACAGGTAAATTATTCTTTCGGTGATTTCTGGCGGAAAGGTGAGGTTCAGCTGTTTGGAAAGGGTGTAGCTCCCCACCATGAGGTGGACTGGCGAAGGGAACACCTTATTGAAGGAATTGACCCATACCATGAAGCTGTAAAAGAATTGATTGAAGTGGAATAAAAGAATAATTTTTTCTCCCCGGAACCTTGAGATTGGAAAACCAATCTCCGCTTTCCGGGGAGTTTTTATTTTTACTTAAACCCGGCCACCGTTTTACCATAAGAGAATAAGGTTTTTTAAGTTAACAATAATTGGAAAATGAACAATTTTAAATTGACAGAGAATTGAAAAAAAGAGCAGGAAATATTTAATTTATATTGAAGTCCCATATTGAATATTAACTATAACTTTAAATAGGGGGCCCAAAAAGAGATGCAGGAGATAGCAAAAAAGATTAAGGAAAGGGCGAAAAGCTATGAACCGGAAATGGTGCAGTTCTTGCGGGATATTGTGGCCATTCCCAGTGAGAGTTGCAAGGAAAAAGAAGTGATCCAGAGGATAAAAGAGGAAATGGAGAAAGTTGGTTTTGACGATGTTACCATTGATCCGATGGGAAATATCCTGGGTCGAATTGGTTCAGGGGAAAGGGTAATTGCCTATGACGCTCATATTGATTGTGTGGGAGTGGGTAACCCGGATGAATGGCAGTGGGATCCTTTTGCAGGAAAGATGGAGGATGCGATAATCTATGGTCGGGGGGCCTGTGACCAGAAAAGCGGAATGGCTGCAATGGTTTACGCCGGCAAGGTTATTAAAGATTTAAACCTGCACAAAGATTTCAGTATATATTTTGTGGGAACCGTCCAGGAGGAAGACTGTGATGGTTTGTGCTGGCAGTATATTGTAAAGGAGGGAGGGCTCAATCCTGAATTTGTTGTTGTAACTGAACCAACTGACTTAAACATATACCGGGGCCAGCGGGGCAGGATGGAAATGAAAGTTATAACCGAAGGAGTTTCCTGTCACGGGAGTGCCCCGGAACGAGGAATTAATTCGATCTACAAAATGGGACCGATAATCCAGGGAATCAAAGAACTTAACCCCCTTTTACATGTAGATGAGTTTCTGGGGAAGGGAACTATAACCATGACCCATATAACCAACGAAACACCCAGCCTGAATGCTGTACCCAATCGAACCGTGGCCTACCTGGATCGGCGCCTTACAGATGGTGAAGATAAAGAACTTGCAATAAACCAAGTTAAAGAGGTAATTGAAAAAGCGGGTACTGAAGCCCGGGTGGAAATGCTTCATTATGAAACACCCAGCTATACAGGTCTGGTCTATCCAACAGAAAAGTATTATCCCACCTGGGTTGTTCCGCCCCAACATCCAGTGATTGAAAACTCGGTCCGGGCCTTCAAAGAATTGTTCGAAAAAGAGCCCAAGGTGGACAAGTGGAATTTCAGCACAAATGGTGTGGCGATAATGGGTCTTTTGGATATTCCCTGTATTGGTTTTGGTCCTGGTAATGAAATTTATGCCCACACTGTCAATGACCAGGTTCCGATAGAGGATCTCTGGCAGGCAGCAGCTTTTTACGCACATTTACCCCATCAGGTTTAGGGAAAAAATAATGGAGGTGTCGTAATGAATACGATTTTTAGAGGAAAAGACTTTATTACTACCCAGGAATGGTCCAAAGATCAGCTGGAAACGGTGTTTGATCTATCCAGGGAATTCAAGCTGAAATTTGCCCAGAATGACTATACAGACCATATCCTGCGGGCAAGAACCCTTTTTATGATGTTTTTCGAACAATCCACCAGAACCCGGAATTCGATTGAAGCTGGTATGACTCAACTGGGAGGCCATGCCCACGACCTGACTCCCGACAAACTTCAGATTTCCCACGGGGAGGTTGCCCGGGACACTGCTAAAGTGCTGTCCCGTTTTGGACACGGGATCGCTATCCGTTATTGTGATTATGGAATAGGCAACAAGTACTTAAGAACCCTGGCCGAAAACTCCGATATTCCTATAATTAATATGCAGGACGATTTTTACCACCCCCTGCAGGGGTTGGCAGATTTGATGACAATACGGGAAAAACTGGGAGATCCCAGGGGTGTGAAAATTACGATTTCCTGGGCTTATGCTACCAGCCATGCCAAGCCTCTTTCAGTGCCCCAAACCCAGGCCCTACTTTTCAGCCGTTACGGCATGGATGTTACCTTTGCTTATCCCCGGGAGTTTCCTCTAATGGAGCCCATTATGGAACAGGCTAAAAAGAATGCAGAAGATAGTGGAGGTAAACTCAGAATAACCCATGATATGGACGAGGGTTTTGCTGATGCCCAGATTGTAATTCCCAAGAGCTGGGGAGGTTTCCTGGGAGTTGAGGATCCTTACAGTGAAGAGGGAAAAGCTCAGATGAAGGAAAACCTGGAGAAAAACAAGGACTGGATATGCGATGAGAGGAGAATGGGCCTGGCTGATAAAAACGCCTATTACATGCACGCTCTTCCTGCGGATAGGGGTAACGAGGTAACCGATCCGGTAATTGATGGACCCCAGTCAATTGTTTATGACGAAGCAGAAAACCGCTTGCATACAGCGAAAGCTATTATGGCTCTTACAATGGGAGGGAGACCATGAGAATCGATTTAACTATTAATCCAGAAGGACGGAAAAATGCAATTGAACGGGCCCGGGAAAAACAGGTTTTAATTCCCACCATGGCCCAGCAGAAAAACCCGGAATTAATACCCGAAAAAATCAAAGAAAAACTGCGTGGAGTTGGACTGTGGGACGTAAATAGCCTAAACCTTTTTCGGATTACCTGGAAAAACGAGCCAATAGAGGATGGCGGTCTTTTCGGGGGCGTCAATTATCTTGAGATCCCCCCGGAAATATCCGGTGTGCCTGCCCGGATAATTGGGATTGTAGGGAAGTGGTTCCCAACAGGAGCCCATAAAGTGGGAGCTACTTTTGGCTGTCTCGTTCCCCGTTTGATTACCGGTCAGTTTGATCCAACGAGGGAAAAAGCTGTCTGGCCCTCAACGGGAAATTACTGCCGGGGAGGGGCCTACAACTCCCAGCTTCTGGGCTGCGAATCCATTGCAATTCTTCCCGAAGGGATGAGCAGGGAAAGATTCGAATGGCTCTCCCGGATAGCCGGGGAGGTTATAGGAACTCCGGGAACGGAGAGCAATGTTAAAGAGATTTTTGATAAATGCTGGGAATTGCGTCGAACCAGGGATAATATTGTTATCTTTAACCAGTTTGAAGAACTTGGCAACCATCTCTGGCACTATGAAGTAACTGGAAATGCCATGGCTGAAGTCCTCCGGGATGAGATGGGCCCCGAAGATCGGCTGGCGGGAACAGTTCTCACAACCGGTTCAGCCGGAACCATGGGGGCCGGGGAGTTTCTCAAAGAAATTTACCCTGAGAGCCGCCTTGCGGTGGGAGAAGCCCTGCAGTGCCCCACCCTACTCCAGAATGGTTATGGAGACCACCGCCTGGAAGGAATAGGTGATAAGCACGTTCCCTGGATCCATAATGCCCGAAATACCGATATGGTTATAGGTATTGATGACAACGATGTTATGGCCGCAGTTCGACTCTTCAACGATGAAGAAGGGAAACGCTACCTGGAAAGACAGGGGGTTTCCAAGGAGATAATTGGGAAACTGGATTTACTAGGAATTTCCGGTGTGGCTAACCTGGCCGGAGCTATTAAAATGGCCAAGTATTATGAACTGGGTAGCCAGGATATAATTATGACGGTTTTCACCGATTCCATGGAACTTTACGGATCTCGTCTGGAAGAAATGCAGGAAAAACATGGTGATTTCAATGCCGAAGCTGCTGCTATTGCCTATCACCGCAGCCTGCAGGGACTGGGGATCGACTTCCTGGAAGAAATGACCTATATAGGGAAAAAGAGAATCCACCAGCTTAAATATTTTACCTGGATCGAACAGCAGGGAAGAGAGCTGGATGAGCTGAACGCCCAGTGGTACGATTATGATAATTACTGGAACGAATTTCGCCAGCAGGCTGAAGAAATCGACCGGGCCATAACCGAATTTAACAAGGAGACCGGTCTATTGTAAGGAAGGGGATAATATGCAAAATGTCCGGGGTTTAAGCTGTACCAACTGTGGCAAAAGCTATTCACCCGAGCCCGACCGTTACCTTTGTTCGGAATGCGGTGACAGTGGACTGCTGGAAGTTGAGTACAATTATGAAATTATTCGCAGAAATTGGGACAAGAAAAAACTTGTTGATAATCCTGATTCCAGCCACTGGCGTTATTTACCCCTTTTACCTGTAGAGCCGGGGACTATCCGCCCACCTCTTCGGGTGGGTGGAACTCCTGTTTATCAGAACAGGGTCCTCGGATCTGAACTGGGTTTAACAGAAATTTGGATAAAAGATGATGGACTCAACCCCACTGGTTCCTTAAAAGACAGGGCTTCTTCCCTGGCGGTGGTTAAAGCCAAAGAAGCAGGGAAGAAAATTGTGGCCTGTTCTTCCACCGGAAACGCTGCTTCCTCCCTGGCGGGAAATGCTGCAGCGAGTGGCCTTAAGGCAGTAATATTTGTTCCCAAAAGAGCCCCTTCCGGCAAGGTCGCGCAGCTCATGATATTTGGAGCACTGGTTATTTCAGTCCAGGGGAGTTACAGTGAGGCTTATGACCTGTCCGCATCTTCGATTAAGCGCTGGAACTGGTATAATCGCAATGCAGCCATAAATCCTTATCTGATGGAGGGTAAGAAAACGGCAGTCCTGGAACTTGCTGAACAGCTGGATTGGAAGATGCCTGACTGGATTGTCCTTACCGTTGGTGATGGCTGTACAATCGCCGGAGCGGGAAAAGCTCTGCAGGACCTCCAGGAACTCGGTTTTATTGCAAATAAGCCCCGGCTGCTTGGGGTTCAGGCTGAGGGTTGTGCTCCAATTACCAGGGCCTGGAAACAGAAGGAACCCCTCCAGGTCTGTGCTGAAGGATCCCTAGCCGATAGTATCGCGGTTGGTAATCCCCGCAACTGGAAAAAGGCAATCCGGGCCATCAAGGCGACTGAAGGGGCAATGGTTAACGTTCCAGACGAGGAAATCCTGGAGATGATGAGGGTTCTGGGACGTAAGAGTGGAATATTTGGAGAGCCTGCAGGTGTAGCAGGGCTTGCGGGAATTAAGCGTGCCGTCCGGAAGGGAATTATCGGGAAAAGACAAAAAGTTGCAGTAATAATAACCGGCAACGGGTTAAAGGACATTGACAGCGCCCGCAAGGCCGCAGGGGAACCATACCAACTCCCCCCCGATCTGTCCCGCATGGAAGAAGTAGTGAGTAAGGAGGAGTTGAGAGAACAATGAGAAATGGACACCTGGGGGAAAAAATCAGGGAAAAGAGACGGGAAAAAGGGATGAGCCTGCAGGATGTAAGCCAAAAGATTGGTAAAACCTCCAGTTTTTTATCCCAGGTTGAACGAAACCTGGTTGAGCCTTCAATTACTTCCCTCAGGGAAATTGCCCGAGTCCTGGAAGTCCCAATTTTCTATTTCCTGATTGATACCCACGAATATGACCCGGTGGTCCGGCGGGAAAAGAGAAAAACCCTGCGTTTTCCAGAATACGAGTTGACTTTTGAACTCCTTTCTCCTGACCTGAACCGCAAGATGGAGGTCCTGGAAGGGCGGATCCCTCCCGGATCTTTTACCTGTCCCAAACCCCTGGCCCACGACGGGGAGGAGTGCACTCTGGTTATAAAGGGTAAGATGGAGATTCAGATCGGGGAAAAGGTATACAATCTTGATGAGGGAGATAGTATTTATTATTACGCTTCAATCCCACACAAGATTACCAATGTTGGCGAAGATGAACTGGTTTTTGTTTCTTCAATAACTCCACCTCATTTCTAAAGGAAGTGATGACCGCAATGCTTTTTAAAAAGGGCAAAATTGTGACCGGAACCAAAACCCAAAAAGGAGACCTTCGGGTTGTAGGGGAAAAGATTGCCGAAGTTGGAAATCAACTTGAACCCCGGCAGGGGGAAGAAGTTTTCGATCTGGAAGGCTGTTACCTTTTTCCGGGAATTATTGATAGTCATACTCATTTTTCGCTGGAAGCCCGGGGGACGGTTAGCGATGATGATCCCCGTGCAGGTGGGGTTTCAGCTCTATGGGGAGGAGTTACAACAGTAATTGACTATGCCGATTTTCTTCCGGAGGAGCCAATTGGAGCAAGCATTGAAAAAAGAAAAAAAGTCTTTTCCCAATGCCCTGTTGATTATCACTTTCACCTGGTTTTAAATAAACATTTTACAGTTGATCGCCTGTCCGAATTAAAAGATCTTGTTTCGATGGGAATTACCTCCCTTAAACTTTTTACAACCTATCCCGATGCTGGCTATATGCTGGCGGAAAACCTGTGGCCCGATATCCTTAAAAAATGTAAGGAAATCGGGCTTTTGGTAACTGTTCATGCCGAGGATAATTCTATAATAGAAGAGAAGACTGAAAGCTACCGGAAGGCAGGGCTTTTAGATTTTAAATATCATTCCCGCCACCGTCCTGCAGAAGCTGAAGTGGAGGCTGTTAAGTGGCTCAGGGGAATGGTAGAGAAAACCGATTGCCCGATGTATATTGTTCACATTTCCACCGGGGGAGCCTGGGAGGTTTTGGCAGAAGCCAGGGATAGAGGCCTGCCCATGCTTGGCGAAACAACACCTCATTATCTCCTGCTCGATGAGAACCTTTTCAATTATCCCCGTGCTGCAAGGAATATTATGACTCCCCCGTTAAGGCGGGGAGCTGACCGGGAATGCCTGTGGAAGGGGCTTGCAGGTGGGAGTATTGATGTTGTTGCTACTGACCACTGTGCTTTTACTGAAGAACGAAAACTTAATGCAGAAAATGCCCTGGAAATTCTTCCAGGTATACCCGGTGTAGAAACCCTGCTGCCCCTGACCTATTCTTACGGTGTGGAGAGCAAACGTTTTTCGGTCGAGAGGCTGGTTCGGGTTTTAAGTGAAAATCCGGCAAAAATATTCGGGCTATACCCCCAGAAAGGAAGCCTGGAAATAGGTTCGGATGCAGATATTGTAGTTTATGATCCCCAGCCCAGGTGGGTTTTAAAAGATGAAGATCTCCACTCGGAGGCCGGATATTCGCCTTTTTCTGGATTGGAGATAAAAGGGAGGGTCAGGCTTACAATGCTCCGGGGCGAGGTTAAGGTTCGGGACGGGGATTTTATTGGAAAAGATTCAGGAGGACAGTTGATAAAAGGCCGACGTTGAAATCAAGGAGGGAAAGTTGTGGGTTCACTCTTACTGAAAAATATAGATTTCCTGGTTACAATGGATGAAAAGAGGAGAGAGTTAAAAGGTTACAGCCTTTTAATTGAAGATGGAATTATCACAAGGCTGGAAAAAGAGATACAGGCTCAGCCCGACTGGAAGATTATAGATGCCGAGAATAAGTGGGTTTTTCCCGGATTAATCAATACCCATCACCATTTTTATCAGACCTTGACCAGGTGTCTTGGAGAAGTCCAGGGTGCGGAACTTTTTCCCTGGCTGAAAACCCTTTACCCAATCTGGGCCCGGCTTACACCCGACGGGGTTACAGCCAGCACCAGGATTGCCCTGGCAGAACTATTAAAAAGCGGTTGTACGGCTGCCAGCGACCACCACTATGTTTTTCCCCGGGGGCAGGATCCTGAACTGATAGATTACCAGATTGAAACCGCACGGGAAATGGGTGTCCGCTTCCATCCCTGCCGGGGGAGCATGTCCCGCGGGGAAGACGAGGGAGGGCTGCCTCCCAGGGAAGTTGTCCAGAAGGAAAGCGAAATTCTCGATGATTCTCTCCGGCTGATAGAAAAATACCACGACCCCAGCCCCTATTCAATGTGCCAGATTGTCCTGGCACCCTGCTCTCCTTTTTCAGTAACCCCTGAACTTCTCCGGGAAACAGTTGTGCTGGCCAGGCAATACGGGATCAGGTGTCATACCCATCTTGCTGAAACCAGGGATGAGGACGATTACTGCGAGAAGGAACTGGGCATGAGGCCCCTGGAATTCATGGAAAAGGTGGGCTGGCTGGGACAGGACATCTGGTATGCCCATGGTATTCATTTCCTTGATGATGAACTCGATGTCCTGGCCAGAACAAAGACCGGGGTTGCCCACTGCCCGGTATCCAACCAGAAATTATCTTCTGGAGTTGCCCGAATTCCTGAAATGCTCAAAAAAGGCATCCCGGTGGGGCTTGCTGTTGATGGTAGTGCTTCCAATGATGGGTCCAATATGCTGGTTGAAATGAAAAGCGCCCTCCTCCTGCACAAGCTTTACTGGGGAATTGATTCTATTAGCTCGCGAGATGTTTTGGAAATTGCAACCCGGGGAGGAGCAGAACTTTTGGGACGGCCGGACCTGGGGAGTATAGCTACTGGCCAGGCTGGAGATCTTTTTATGGTTGACAAAAGGAGTGTTGGCTATGCAGGAGCGGAGACGGACCCGGTAACAGCCCTGCTTACCTGTGGGGATAGTTTTCAGGCTGACCTTACAGTTGTTGGCGGAAAAGTCCTGGTTCAGGAGGGAAGATTAAAAGAATTTGCTGAGGAAGATTTAAACCGGGAAGCAGCCCAAAAGTCCCGGGCCATGCTCGAGAAAGGGTGATATTATGCTGATAATTGGAAATGGAACTGTTATTACCCATGATCCTGACCACCCCCTGCTGGAAGATGGAGCAATAGCAGTTTGGGATGGTGTTATCCAGGAAATAGGTCCCACCCACAAGTTAAAACAGCGTTATCCCCAGGCTTCATTTATTGAGGCCAAAAACAAAATTGTGATGCCGGGAATGATCAATTCCCACATGCATTTTTATAGTTCCTTTGCCCTGGGAATGGACCTTAAAACCAGTCCACCCCAGAATTTTACCCAGATCCTGGAGAAGCTATGGTGGCGACTGGATAAGGTTTTGCAGGGAGAAGATATTTACTACAGTACCCTGGTTGCGGCCATTGAGGGAATAAAAAACGGGACTACTACCTTTTTGGACCACCATGCTGGCCCGGGGGCAATAACCGGGTCTCTTGATCAGATTGCCAGGGCCTGCAATGAGCTGGGAATAAGAGCCAGCCTGGCCTATGAAGTATCGGATCGGGATGGAGAGGAAGCAGCCCAAAAGGGAATTGAAGAAAATATTCGCTTTTTTGACCGCTGTCAAGGGGAGAATAACCCCTTAATTGCATCTTCTTTTGGCCTGCACGCTTCATTTACTCTTTCGGATTCAACCCTGGAAAAATGCCGGGAAGCGGCAGGTGACAGGAGTATTGGGTATCATATCCATACCGCCGAGGGGAAAGCGGACCGGGAAGCCTCAATGGAAAAACATGGGATGCCAGTGGTAAAAAGGCTTGATAAATGGGGTGTCTGGAATGATTTAAGCCTTGCAATCCATGGAGTTTATATTGATGAGGAGGAAATGGATATTCTCCAGGGAAGGGATACTGCAGTAATTCACAACCCGGAATCAAATATGGGTAATGCCGTCGGCCGGGCTCCGGTTTTAAGAATGCTGGAAAAAGGGCTTCTGGTTGGGATGGGAACTGATGGTTATACCACTGATATGTTTGAAGGTATTAAGGTAGCCAACCTTCTGCACAAACATGGCGAGGGCAATCCTTCTGCGGCCTGGGGAGAAATTCAGGAAATGGCTTTTGCCAACAATATTGAGATAGTTGAACGGCAGTTCAGGCAGAAAATCGGTGTAATTGCGCCAGGAAACCGGGCCGATATAATTATCCTCGATTATAAACCCCGAACTCCCCTTACCGCAGAGAACTATTACATGCATATCCTAATGGGAATCTCCGGCCGGATGGTAGAAACCGTTCTTGTTGATGGCAGGGTTCTTCTGGAAAACAGGGAACTGGTCGGCCTGGACGAGGAAAAAATATTCCGGAGAGCCCGGGAAAGGGCTCAACGGGTCTGGAAGGAAATTTAAAAGAGGAGAAGTGATTAATGGAAGACAAAAAACAGCTTGAAGAAAAAGCTATAGTGCTTTACAAGCTCGAGGATAGACCGCCTCTAATGGAAACGATACTCCTGGGGCTGCAGCACATGCTGGCAATGTTTGTGGGAATAATAACTCCACCCCTGATTGTTGCGGGTGCAATCGGACTGGATACTGAATCCACAGCATTTATCGTATCCATGGCCCTTATTGCATCGGGTATCGCAACCTGGTTGCAGATAAAAACTCTGGGGCCAATTGGATCTGGGCTATTGGGTGTTCACGGAACCAGTTTTACTTTCCTGCCACCAGCAATTTCTGCAGGTTTGGCCGGAGGCTTACCCCTTATTTTTGGAATGGCTCTTATTACTTCGCCCGTGGAAATGGTCCTTGCCAGGTTTGTCGAACAGGCCCGTAGAATATTTCCTCCTGTAGTTACCGGATCTGTCGTAATGATGATCGGACTCAGCCTTATCGGTTCTGGGATGAATGATTTCCTGGGTGGAGTGGGTGCGGCGGATTTTGCCAGCCCCCGCAACATTATTCTGGCCCTGTTTGTTCTTTCAATTATTATTTATTTCAACCGTTTTGGGCGCGGGCTGGCCCGGATAGGGGCAGTTGCAATGGGTATAATTGTTGGTTACCTGGTCAGCTTACCCCTGGGGCTGGTTGACTTTGGTCCCGTTGCTGCTTCTGGGTGGATAACCCTCCCCAGGCCTGTCGCGTATGGCCTGAGCTTCAGCTGGGCTGCTGTAATTCCCTGGGTAGTAGCCTATTTTATTACTTCAATTGAAACCATAGGTGACCTTACTGCAACCGCAGAAGCCTCCGGGGAACCGGTTACCGGAAAGTTACATAGCAGGCGACTCCGGGGAGGTGTTCTTGCCGATGGTGTTGGATCCGCTATTGCGGCCATTTTTAACTCCATGCCCAACACTACTTTCTCCCAGAACATTGGAGTAATTCACCTGACCCGGATCGGCAGCAGGGTTGTCGGACTGGCCTGTGGAACCATTCTCCTGGTCCTGGGTTTTCTACCCAAAATTGGGGCTTTAGTAAGTGTAATGCCCCGCCCTGTTTTGGGAGGGGCAACTGTCGCAATGTTTGGCCTGGTAGCTACTTCCGGGATCAGGATTGTTTCCCGGGGCGGCCTAACTGAGAGGAACATGTTTATCCTCTCAATTGGTCTGGCCCTGGGGATGGGAGTTCAGTATGTCCCAGAAGCCACAGAGCAGCTCCCCGCTGTCGTGGCCAGTATTTTTGAGCAACCCATCGCTACAACGGCAATTGTGACCTGCCTGTTGAATTTAATTATTCCCAGAGAAGAAAAGGAGGCTGATGTTGATGCTGATTGATCTGGGGTACCGCGCCCCGGATTCCCTGGAAGAAGCCCTGGAAATTTTGGGGGAAGATTCTTCTTTTTTAATCCTTGCCGGGGGAACGGACCTTTTAGTTAAGTACTTTGATGCCCGGGAAAAAATGGGCAATGTTCTGGATATTTCCCGCCTGGAGGAATTGAAAAAAATTGTGATTGAAGGAGAAAAAATATTCCTCGGGGCCTTAACAACTCATGAAGAAATCTACCGCAACCCAGACCTTCAGAAAAAGGTTCCTTTTCTGTGCAGGGCTGCAAAAAGTGTTGGGGCTCCACAGATCAGAAATCAGGGAACCCTGGGTGGAAATATGGCCAATGCTTCTCCTGCTGCTGACCTGGCGCCCCCGCTCATTGCGGTGGGAGCAAGGATTTTGCTTGCCGGACCTGATGGGGAAAGATCTTTTAACCTCGATGAGTTTTTTACCGGACCGGGGAAGACCAGGAAAAATCCCAATGAAATAATTACCGGGGTAGAATTCAATGTTCCCGTTGGTGATTTCCGGAATACCTTCCTGAAAGTAGGGCAACGCAGGGCCCTGGCGATTGCCGTGGCCAGCCTTGCTATAGCCCTCAGCTGCAGGCAGGGAAAAGTGGAAGAAGTCCGACTCTCCGCTGGTTCAGTTGCTCCAATTCCTCTCAGGGCCAGGGAAACAGAGAAGATTTTACAGGGCCAGAAACTGGATAATCTTCCCCTGGAAAAAGCGGCAGATCAGTTAGAAAAAGAAGCCAGCCCAATAGATGATATCCGGGGAACACGAGTTTACAGGGCCAGAGTCCTGGGTAACCTTCTCCGAAAAGGTTTGCAGGAAGTTCTTTCCCAGGAAGGGGTGAGTGAAAATGGCTAAAGTAAAAGTAAATTTGAAAGTAAATGGAAAAGAACATTCCCTGGAAGTAGAAGCTGCAACCAGGTTGCTGGACCTTTTAAGGGATGAGCTGGGATTGATTGGCACCAAAGAGGGTTGCGGAAAAGGGGAATGCGGGACCTGCACGGTAATTATGGATGGAAAAACCGTTAACTCCTGCCTGGTTCTTGCTCCCCAGGCAGACGGCCGGGAGATTATGACCATTGAGGGGTTGGGTTCCCCCGAAGCTCTCCACCCCCTGCAGGAAGCTTTCATTAAAAAAGGAGCAGTGCAGTGTGGTTATTGCACTCCCGGAATTATTCTATCTGCCTTCGACTTACTGGAAAAAAATCCTCGCCCCACCAGGGAGGAAATTAAAGAAGGAATTTCGGGAAATCTTTGCCGCTGCACTGGCTATGTGAAAATTGTAGAAGCAATTGAATTCTTCAACGAAGGGAGGGGAGAGCATGACAAATAAATTTGTTGGCAAGAGGATTGACCGGGTTGATGCCCGGGACAAGGTAACGGGAAAAGCTCTTTATTCTGCTGATTTTTACCAGGAAGACATGCTTTATTTAAAAGTCTTGCGGGCTCCTCACCCCCATGCCCGGATTAATTCCGTGGACGTAACCAATGCCAGGAAAATTCCCGGGGTTGTAATGGCAATTACTGCAAAGGATATCGCCTGGGTAAAAAACTTTGGCATGATTTTTAAGGACCAGGAGGTTCTTGTCCGGGAAAAAACCCGCTACATGGGAGACGCCCTGGCAATAGTGGCAGCAGAAACTCCGGCAATAGCCAGGCAGGCCCTGGATTATATTGAAGTAGATTATGAACCACTGCAGGTTCTCTCGGATCCTCTCCAGGCAATGGACAAAAAGGCTCCCTATATTCACGAACCCAGGGAAGAAAATTGCGAACCTGGTTATAATCCAGGAAACCTCCTCTGTTCCCACCGTTTGGAAAGAGGAGATGTTGAGAAAGGTTTTGCCGAGGCGGATAAAATAATAGAGAACGAAATCCGAACCCCCCATGTTGAACACGTTGCCCTGCAACCTGAAGCAGGAGTGGCAAAATATGACAAAGATACCGGAGTTTGCACCATGTGGGTGGCTACCCAGTGGCTGCATGATATTCAAGCTGATGTAGCCCAGGCCCTTAACCTGAAGGCCGAACAGGTTCAAATTATTCAACCGGCCATAGGAGGAGCCTTCGGGAAAAGGGAAGATGTTTCCGTCCACATTATTATTGGTCTTATGTCAATTTTAACCGGGCGGCTGGTTAAGATGGAAATGACCCGGGAAGAATTGATGATAACCCAGAATAAGCGGCACCCCATTATTTTCCGCTACAAGACCGGGGTGAAAAAGGACGGAACCATTACGGCCTGGGAGGCAGAGGTTATTGGAGATACTGGGGCCTATGCTTCGACCGGGTCAGCCGTAGTGCACCAGGCTCTTTATATGTGCACGGGGCCCTACAACGTTCCTCACCTGAAGGGAGTTTCTTACACTGTTTATACCAACAACACCTATGCGGGGGCAATGCGGGGCTTTGGGGCAACCCAGGCTGCGTTCGCCTATGAAACCCAGATGGATTGTATCGCTGCAGAACTCGGGATTGATCCCCTTGAGTTCCGGCGGAAAAACGCCTATGAACTCGGTTCGATAACTCCCAATGGACAGATCCTAACCACAAGTGTTGGGATTAAAGAAACGCTGGATAAAGCGGCGGAAATATTCGGGTACGAGCCGGGTCGGCTCAGTAAAGAGGTCAATGGCAAAATCCGGGGAGTGGGAGTTTCCTCTTCCATGTTTGGCTGTGGTTATGGCGAAGGTTTTCCTGACCATTCGATTGTTGACCTGGAGGTAACCCGTGAAGGGAAAATCCTGGTCAGGTCTGCTGCCGCTGATGTAGGGCAGGGAATTTTGACCGTGGTCTGCCAGATTGTGGCTGAAGTCCTGGATATTCCGATGGATCTTGTGGAAATGGCTCCGGGCGACACCCACGCAACCCGGAATGCCGGGTCAACCTCGGCAACCAGGCAGACAATTTTTTCTGGAAATGCCGCGAAACTCGCCGCAGAAGAACTTTTAGGGAAAATTTACCACAGGGCTTCCCTGGAACTTTCCAAGCATCACCCCCAGTTTCTGGTTAGGGACGGAGAAGTTGTGCTACAGGGAACAGAAACCAGGATTTCTCTAGCCCAACTTGCCAGAATTTCCCGGGAAAAAGGAGATCCCCTCCAGGCCGAAGGCTGCTATTTTCCCCGGACTGATGTTCCTGACGAAGCAACCGGCCAGGGCCGACTCGTTTATGTTGCCTACACCTTCAATACCCACATAACCGAAGTAGAGATTGATAAATATACCGGAGAAACCAAAGTTTTACGCGTGGTTGCAGTCCCCGATGTTGGCAGGGTTATTAACCGCGTTGGTGTTGAAGGCCAGAGCGAGGGAGGAACGGTCATGGGTCTGGGCATGGCTCTGATGGAAAAACAGGTAATAGAAGAGGGTATTACCAAAAACGCCGACCTTTCAACCTACTTGATTCCCACTTCCCTGGATATGCCGGAGATAATTACTGATATCGTGGAAAGCGGTGATGCCGCTGGCCCATACGGAGCCAAGGGAGTAGGTGAACCGGCCCTATTACCAGCGGCCCCGGCAATTATTAACGCAATTTACAATGCTACGGGAATCAGGTTTTACCACACACCGGTAACTCCTGACGAAATTTTACAGGCGCTGCAGGCCCGAGCAAGCAAAAATTTCTAAAGAAGGTGATTGGATTGCCCGGCGAAAATGTCGTTAAAATTAATGGGTTTGAGCAAACAATTCTGGAGGGTGAAACCAGGACCCTTTTGCGCTACCTGCGGGATGAATTGAAACTCCTCGGTACAAAAGACGGTTGTTCAGAGGGACACTGCGGGGCCTGCACGGTTATTGTTGATGGCCAGGCCCGTCTGGCCTGTCGGCTGAAGATGGCGGATCTGGGCGGGGCAAGTGTGGAAACAATAGAAAGCCTTTCCAGGAATGCAGAGCTCCATCCCCTGCAGATTGCATTCGCTGAAACCGGTGCTGTTCAATGTGGTTTCTGTACTCCAGGGATGATTATGTCCGCAAAAGCACTTCTGGACGGGGAACCTGATCCTACCGAAGAGGAAATTAAAAAGGCCCTGCAGGGCAACCTCTGCCGGTGTACTGGCTATATTAAGATTGTGGAAGCAGTCAGGCTAGGAGCCAATTATCTCCGGGGAAAGAGGAAAGAAGAAGAAAAAGATATAATTGCCAGGGTCGGGGAAAGTATTATTAAAAACGATGCAGTAGCCAAAGCAAGAGGAGAACCATTTTACGTCGATGATCTTTACAGGGAGAACATGCTTTACGGGAAACTTCACCTGAGCTCGGAACCACATGCTAAAATTGTTCAGGTGGATTTTGAAGAGGCTCTCCAGGTTCGAGGAGTTGTTAAAGTTCTTACTTCAGAGGATATCCCGGGCCGGAATACATTCGGGCTAAAAATTCCCCATCAGCCCGTTCTTGCGGGAGATAAAGTTCGCTATACAGGGGATCCGGTGGCCCTGGTTTTGGCCGAAAGCAGGTCTGCGGCAGAAGAAGGCGCTGCCCGGATAAAGGTTATGTATGAAAAACTCCCCGCTTATTTCAGCCCGGAAGATTCCCTGAAGGAACATGCCGAAAAAATCCATGCAGAAGGAAACACCCTTACAGAATTAAATATAATAAAGGGCTCTCCTGATGAGGCCATGGAAAAATCGGATATTATCGTTGAAGGAGAATACAGAACCCCCTTTGGTGAACACGCTTACCTGGAACCAGATGGAGGACTTGCCGAATACAGCGATGGGAAAATAACGGTATGGTGTCCGAACCAGGGAGCGCATCAGTTCCGGGAAATGATTGCTGCAAGCCTGAATCTGCCCCTGGATAAAGTCCGGGTTATTACAACGAAAACAGGAGGTGCTTTTGGAGGCAGAGAAGAGCCAACAGTTCAGATTCACTGTGCTCTGGGAGCGATGCTGATCGGGCGACCCGTTAAAATCATTCTATCCCGGGAAGAAACAATCAGGATGTCAACCAAGCGCCATGCAACAAGGATGTTTTACCGGACTGGAGTTAGCAAAGATGGGAAAATTCTAGCAGGAGAGGTTAAAATCTTCAGTGACACCGGGGCCTATGCCTCCCTGGGAGAACCTGTTGCCCTTCGGCACACCGCTTTTGCCCTGGGCCCTTATGTGGTGCCCAATGTCCGGGTCCAGACCTTTTCCGTTTATACCAACAATACTCCAGCAGGGGCTTTCCGGGGTTTCGGGAGTCCCCAGGTAAATTTTGGAGCTGAACTGCAGATGGACCAACTGGCCCGGGAGTTAAAGATGGACCCCCTGGAATTCCGCCTGAAAAATGCCCTGCAGGAAGGCGAAGCGACAATAACCGGCCATATTCTTGGGGGAGGAGTTGGCTTTAAAGAATGCCTGCTTAAATTAAAAGAAGCCCTGGAAAAAGAAAAACTTCCCTCTCCTAAAATTGGGGGGAAGATCGGAGTTGGTATTGCCGGTGGCTATAAAAATGTTGGCATGGGAGCAGGTTTGCCCGAAAAAACCGGTTCCGGTCTGCAGCTCAATTCCGATGGAACCTTCACCCTCTTTGTAGGGTGTGTGGATTCGGGTCAGGGTTCAGATACGGCAATGGCCCAAATTGCTTCAGGAGTTTTAAATTGTTTTTTCGGGGATATTACTGTTGTTTCAGCCGATTCCGAGTTAACCCCTGATGTTGGTGTAACTACGGCCTCCCGGATGGTATTTCTGAGCGGTAATTCTGTGGCGGGATGTGCCCGGGAATTTAAAGAAAAATTAACTGGGATAGTAGCTGAAAAAACCGGGCTAAAAACGGGGGACCTGGAGCTTAACGGCAGAATTTTTATTAGGATATCAACTGGAGAGGAAGTTCTGAGCCTGCAGGAACTGGGAAAACTATTTCCCAATAACCGCAATGATTATTTTTACCAGCCCCCTGAAACCCATCCCCTGCCCCTGGAAGATATTCCTGCAGAACCCAGTTCAAAGGAAAAACACCACCTGCATTTTGCTTACTGTTTCGGAGCACATGGGGTTATTGTGGAAGTTAATGAGGATAAGGGTAAAATTAAAGTTCACAAGGTTTTCGCCGCTCATGATGTGGGCCGACAGGTAAGTCCCCAGGGGGTTGAAAGCCAGATCCAGGGAGGTGTTGCCATGGGGCTGGGCTATGTCCTGGGAGAAAATTATTATCTGAAGGATGGTTTCCCGGTCCAGAATAACCTTGCCCGCCTAAAGCTCCTGCGGGCAAAGGATATGCCTCCGGTAATCTCTCTGGTCGTAGAAGATAATCACCCTGACGGCCCTTTTGGGGCCAAGGGGATGGCGGAACTTCCCGGGGGGCCGGTGGCTCCTGCAGTGGTTAACGCAATTTATAATATCACGGGAAGGTTGATTACTCACCTACCGGTTTCCAGCAGTGATTTAAAAGGAAATTAAAGTTGGAAGAGTTTGCAACAAAACTTTGCGAGATAGGAGGATTGTTGATGGCTGAGGAAAAGAAACTTAGCAAAGAAGCCGCTCTTTTGGAAGCTGCCAATTGTTTAAAATGCTATAAGCCGCCCTGCCAGGAAGACTGTCCTGCTGGGATTGATATTCCCAGGTTTATCTATAAGATAAAAACCGGGGATTTCAAAGGAGCCAAGCGGGTTTTGTACGAAAAAAATTTATTCGCAGCAACCTGTGCTGCAGTATGTCCCGTGGAAGAGCTCTGCCAGGAGAACTGCAACAAAGGTCAGGTAAGCAGGGCTGTTTCAATTGGCCAACTTCAGGCTTATGCTGTTGAAATGGGGGGAGAAATTGAATTTCCCGAGGAAGAAAAAACCAAAAACCCCCGGAAAATTGCCGTAATAGGTGCCGGGCCGGCCGGAATGACTGGAGCCTACCGGCTGGCCAGAGCAGGTCATCAGGTGGATGTATTTGAAGCCCAAAAGGGGCCCGGTGGGACACCCTTCTGGGGAATTCCTCCCTGGCGTCTTTCCCGGGAAACGCTGGAGCGGGAAATTAAAGAGATTGAAAAACAACTGCACAGCATTAAATATAATACCCGCATAGGCGAAGATATTCAGGTAGAGGATTTGCTCAATGAATATGATGCCGTTCTGGTTTCCTGTGGGCTGGGGGAGGGATCTGCCCTCCGCATAAAAGGAGCTGATCTGGAAGGAACTGTAGATGCAGTAACTTTTCTCAGGGCCCATAATACAGATGAAAATGGAGTTCCTTCCCCTGAAGGAAAGATTGTTCTCATAATTGGTGGAGGTAATACGGCAATGGATGCCGCAATGGCAGCAAAGGAAGCCGGAGCAGAAAGGAGTATTGTCGTTTACCGCCGGTCCTGGGAAGAAATGCCTGCCTGGAAAGCAGAAATTCAAAAAGCCCAGGAGCGGGGCGTTGAATTTATGCTGCAAACGGCTCCAGTGGAAATTCTCGGCGAGAAAAAGCTGGAGGCAATTAAACTTGTTCCCACACGCCTTGTCCCTGAAGAAGGCCGCCGGCCCCGCCCGGTTCCCATTGAGGGAAAGGAATTTGATTTTCCCGCCGGGATGGTGATTACAGCCCTGGGGCAGCTTGAGAACCCCCTGTTGGAAAAACTGGAGGGAAGAGAGAAGGTCTTTTTTGCAGGAGATGCTGCTGGAGGCGATGCCACAGTGGTCCAGGCAGTAGCAGAAGGAAAAGAGGCCGCGGGGAAAATTATGGCCTATTTCCAGGAAGCCAAAGGAAGAGGGGTGTAAACTATGACCGACCTATCTCTGGAGTTTTGTGGAATAAAATATCCGAACCCTTTTGTTCTCGCTGCTGCTCCTACTACAGACAAGGAAGAAATGGTTGCCAGAGCTTTCGAGGCTGGATGGGGCGGAGCAATTTTAAAGACCACCTCAGTGGAAACTGAAGACGTAAGCCTGGTGTACCCCATGATGGCCGGACTTGATTATGATAACAAGAGGCTTGCTGCTCTTGAGAATATTGACCTGATTTCTCACCATCATATTGATGTTGTAGAAAAGAGAGTTCGAAACCTGAAAAAAGAATTCCCCGACCGGGTAGTCGCTGCGAGTATAATGGGACAAGCCAAAGAACACTGGCAGGAACTGGTGCAGAGACTTGAAGCGGCAGGAGTTGACCTGATTGAATGCAGTTTTTCCTGTCCTCACGGCATGCCCGAAAAAGGGATGGGCAGCACCATAGGGCAGAATCCTGAGCTTGTGGAAAAAACCGCTCGCTGGGTAAAAGAAGCTGCGAAGAGAGTTCCCATAGTAATTAAGCTAACCCCGCAGATTGCTGATATTACAGTTGCTGCTGAAGCTGTAAAAAAGAGTGGGGCAGACGGGGTTTGCGCTATTAATACCGTTAAAGGCATACTGGGAGTGGATATTTATGATTTTGTCCCTTATCCCAAGGTTAGAGATAAATCAACAATTGGAGGAGTATCGGGGCTTGCAATTAAACCAGTTGCTCTCCGCTGTGTTGCAGAGATAACCCGGAGTGTTGATATTCCCGTAACAGCTTCCGGCGGGATTACTACCTGGCGGGACGCAGTAGAATTTTTGCTCCTCGGTGCCCGCAACCTCCAGGTCTGTACCGCAGCTATGCAGTACGGTTTTGACCTGGTCGGTGATTTGAAGGAAGGACTGGCCAATTACATGGCAGAAATGAACTTCTCCTCGGTGGAGCAGATAGTTGGAAAATCTTTACCTAAACTTGTGGATCACGGGACCCTGTCCCGGGATAACAGGGTTGTTTCCCGTGTTGACGAGGATCGCTGTATTAAATGCGGGCGCTGTTATGTTGCCTGTAATGATGGAGGGCATCAGGCCATAACCATTGGGGAAGACAGGATCCCCCAGATTGATGAAGAAGAATGCGTTGGGTGTGCTTTCTGCACAACTATCTGCCCTGTGTACTGCCTGGAAATGGAACGAGTTGAGGAAAAGAAGTAATAGGCTACGGGGAGGGAATTATCGCCATGAAAAATAAACTTCTGGCCCAGGCCCGGGGAGAAGAAAAAGCGGACCTGGTTTTCAAAAACGGCCGGATTGCTGATGTTTTTAATGGGAAATTAGTCTCTGATAGGGTTGCTGTATCGGAGGGAGTGATCCTGGGAATTGGTAATTACAGGGGGAAAGAGGAAATTGACCTGGATGGGCACATCCTGGTCCCCGGGTTTTTTGATGGACATCTTCACGTGGAAAGTTCCCTGGTCAGTGTTGGGGAATTCGCCCGCCAGGTTATTCCCCTTGGGACCACCTCTATTTATACTGATCCCCATGAAATTGCCAATGTTGCCGGGAAAGAGGGTATCAGGTATATGCTGGAGGAAGGGAGAAAATACCCCTGGAATTTCAACCTGATGCTTCCTTCCTGTGTTCCGGCCTCTCCCTTTGAAACTCCCGGGGCAGTCCTGGAGGTGGAAGACCTCCTGGAATTTTACAATGAAGAGAATGTTTTCGGCCTGGGGGAGGTAATGAATTACCCCGGGGTAATTAACGGAGATGAAAAAATCTGGGCAAAGTTAGATGCTTTCGCGGGAATGTTTAAAGATGGGCATGCTCCTGGGGTAACGGGAATGGAACTAAATGCCTATCTCCTGGGAGATATAAAGGCAGACCACGAAGTGATAAGCGCCGAAGAAGCCCGTCAGAAAGTAGCGGCGGGCATGCTTGTTATGGTCAGAGAGGCTTCGGGAGCCCAAAATCTCCGGGAAATACTCCGGGCCCTGGATGCCAAAAACCAGGACAGATTTATCCTGGCCACTGATGATCGTCACCCGGAAGACCTTTTGAACCAGGGGCATATCAACTACCTGCTTGAACTCACAGTAAAGGAAAACCTTGATCCCCTGCTCGCACTGCGCCTGGCTACATTGAACCCGGCTATTGCCTTCGGGGTGAAGGATCTGGGAGCCATCGCGCCCGGTTATCGGGCAGACCTGGTGGTTCTTGAAGACCTGGAAAAATTCAGGGCCTTAGAAGTTTATAAAGATGGGAAACTGGTAGGTAAAGAAGGAGAAGCTTTATTTTCTGCCGCTAAACCCTTACAGAATTCCCGGATCAGGAATTCTGTAAATATTGGTTCCCTTGAGCTCGAACGCTTTAAACTCCCTTCAGGAAAAAGGTTTCGGGTTATCGAAATGGTTCCCGGGCAGATAACAACTCGCTATTTAATTAAAGAACTAGAGGTGAAAGAGGGGCAGATTGCGAATATAATAGAGGAGGGGCTTGTTAAACTTGCAGTTGTGGAAAGACATCATGCTTCGGGAAACGTAGGGCTGGGACTTTTAGCTGGACTGGGGCTTAAAAAAGGCGCCCTTGCAGTTTCTGTAGCCCATGACTCCCACCATGTTATTGTTGCAGGGGCAGATGACCCTTCCATGTTAAGGGCCGTAAAGGAAATCGAAAAAATGGGCGGTGGGGTTGTTCTGGTTGCAGATGACCAGGTGCAGGCTTCAGTTCCCCTCCCCATAGCCGGGCTGATGAGTGAGGAACCTATAGGCCAGGTTGCCCGGCAAATGGCCATGTTAAACGATAAGGCAGAAGAAATGGGTATAAAACTGGAAAATCCCACAATGGCCCTGAGTTTTCTGGCTCTTCCCGTCATTCCCGAACTTAAACTGACTGACAAAGGTCTTTTTGATAGCAAGAAATTCCAACCGGTATCCCTGGTTGTCGATTGATAGGAGGTGGTAGGAGGGTTAAAATAATAAGCTTTATAATTGCTTGAGGTAACATAACTGCAAAGGAGGTACTTAATTTATGGATTTTATTGAACGCCAGTTTCAATTAAAGGCCAATAAAACGAACCTGAAGACGGAAATAATTGCCGGGATTACTACCTTTATGACGATGGCCTATATTATCTTTGTTAACCCCAGTATCCTGGCCGATGCGGGCATGCCTTGGGAAGGCGTTTTCATGGCTACAATTGCCGGTATTATCCTGGGAACAGTTGCCATGGCTTTTCTGACCAACTATCCCTTTGCCCTTGCTTCGGGGATGGGGCTGAACGCCTTTTTTGCTTACACCGTTGTTATTGGTATGGGAGTACCCTGGCAGGTGGCCCTGGGGATTATCTTCCTTGAAGGTATTTTGTTTATTATTTTAAGCATCACCCCGGTCCGCAAGATGATAGTAAACAGCATTCCCATGAGCTTAAAATCTGCAATCGCCGCGGGGATCGGTCTCTTTATCGCCTTTATTGGTCTGCAAAATGCGGAAATAATTGTTGGTTATGAAGCAACCATGGTGACCATCGGTGACCTGTCTTCAGGACCTCCCCTCGTAGCCTTATTTGGAACCATCGTTATGGGAATACTTTACGCCCTCAAGGTTAAAGGTTCCCTTTTATGGGGGATTCTGGCTGCAACAGCCTTCGGCGCACTGCCCGGGATTGGTGTAACTCCACCTTTTGAGGGTATTTTTGCCCCGCCTGATTTTGCAAGCTGGGGACTGGTTTTCGGACAACTCGATGTGCGGGGAGCTATTGATATTGGTTTAATCGGTGTAATTATTGCCTTCCTCTTTGTCGACCTTTTTGATACTGCTGGAACCCTGGTCGGGGTCAGCACTCAGGCGGGATACCTGGACGCAGATGGAAACCTGCCCAAGGCCAATCGAGCCCTGCTTGCTGATGCAATTGGAACAACAGGTGGGGCCATCTTTGGAACCTCGACAGTAACTACTTATATTGAATCTGCTTCTGGTGTTGCTGAGGGTGGTAGAACTGGTTTAACAGGCCTGGTTACTGCCTTTTTATTCCTGCTCTCCATTTTCTTTATGCCCATTGTGGGAATCGTTCCCGGGGCTGCTACGGCACCTGCCCTGGTAATAGTGGGAACCATGATGATGAGCAATATCCTCAAAATTGACTGGGATGACTATACCGAGGTGTTACCTGCTTTTATCTGCATGATTACAATGCCTCTGGCTTACTCCATATCCCACGGGATTGCTCTCGGTTTTATTTTCTTCCCGATCATCAAGGTTTTCACAGGCCGAAGCAAAGAAGTGCATCCCCTGGTTTATACCCTGGGAGCTCTCTTCATCCTTTACTTTATATTTATCGAATAACAAAAAGAGGAGGGGGCAACCCCTCCTTTTTTTTCTAACAGGGGGTTGGGCAAATGATTGCAGCCGTTCTCCTCGCTGCCGGAGAGGGAAGCCGGATGAAGGAACTCAAACAAACCTTGCCCTGGAAAGAAGGTTTTAACCTGGCCCAGGCCAGCTTAGAAATTATCCTGGCCTGCAAGGAGATTGAAGGACCCATCCGGGTGGTAATTGGAGCAAAAGCGGATCAGGTGCAGAAAAATTTTGAGAAATATTCTGACTCCCGGCTGGAGATTCGGAGAAACCAAGAATACAAAAAAGGAATGATTTCTTCCATAAAAACAGGACTGGAGTCATTACCAGGAGAAGTGGAAGGATTTTTTATAGCGCTTGCCGATCAACCCCTGATTTCTCCAGGAACCTATACTGAATTGACAAGAGTTTTTCGGGAAGGAGAACATAAAATTATTGTGCCTGTTTACCGGGGAAATAGAGGGCATCCGGTTTTTATGTCCTCTGATTTCTTGGCGGAAATTCTGGAAATGCCTGATAGTCCGGGGGGGCTACGTCCCCTGTTAAAAAGGTACCAGGATCAGGTTTTATGGAAGGATGTAAAAGATCCAGGAGTTACTATTGACCTGGACTATCCCGAGGATTATTTTCATTACAGGAGGGAAGGGAAATGAAAAAGGGACCGGTAATCATTAAAGGTGCTGGAGAAATGGCCTCGGGAACTGCCCATAAGCTATTTCGAGCTGGCCTGGAGGTGGTGATGACTGAACTTCCCCAACCCCGGGCTGTTCGCCGAGGAGTTTCCTTTGCTCAGGCGGTTTTTACTGGAGAGCACACAGTTGAAGATGTAACTGCCTGCCGGGTGCAAAAAATATCGGAAATAATTGAGGTCATAAGCCAGGGATTTGTTCCAGTTCTTCCCAGGACTTTTACCAGTGAAGAACTGGAAGAATTAGATCCCAGGGCCCTGGTTGATGCCACTTTGGTCAAAGAAAAGACTGATACCTACTGGGGAGAAGCGCCTGTTGTTATTGGCCTGGGGCCTGGATTTCGGGCCCCTGAAGATGTCCACGCCGTAATTGAAACCCAGAGAGGGCATCACCTTGGCCGGATATATTTCCAGGGGATTGCTGCACCCAATACCGGAGAACCCGGCGAAATTCTTGGTTATACCTGGGAAAGAGTTTTGAGATCCCCGGCAAAAGGAGAGTTTGTACCTTTCCGGGAAATTGGGGATGAGGTTGAAGCAGGAGATGAAATAGGGGTAATTGAAAAGCAGGACGCGGTCTATGCAAAAATTTCAGGAGTGGTTCGGGGGCTGGTTTATCCAGGATTAAAGGTTGAAAAAGGGACAAAACTGGGAGATATTGACCCTCGGGGAGTTCGGGAGTACTGTTTTACAATTTCTGATAAGGCCAGAAACATTGCAGGAGGTGTCCTGGAAGCCTTGCTTTTCCTGGAGGGAAGAAAAAATGTTTAAACACGGGATTGACCCTGTTATTTCCCTGATTGGGGCAGGAGGAAAAACCTCAATTCTATATTATTTTGGGGATTGTTCTTCCCGAATGGGGGAAAAGGTGGTGCTTACCACTACAACAAAGGTTTTCCCTGTTGAAAGGGAGGGTGTTCCCCTGCTCCTGGAAGAAGACAGGGAGAAAAGAGCCCAAAAGGCAGGGGAACTATTAAAAACTCACTCCCTGATTCAGGTTGGAGCAGAAATTACAGGCGAAAAGGTAATTGGTATTGAGCGAGAAACAGTTCAGGATTTCCTGCAGAACGGGGCGGACCGGGTTATTGTTGAAGCAGATGGAGCGCGAGGTTTGCCTTTGAAATTCCCTGCAGAACATGAACCTGCTTTGCCTTTTCCCCCGGGCAGGGTTTTCCTGGTTATCGGAGCCTGGGCTCTGGGCCAGCCCTTTTCAGAGAAAATTTTTCACCGGCCGGAGCTGGCCCGGCGTTACCTTAACTGGAAAGAAGGGCAGCTCATAGAAGGTGAACACATCGCTGATTTGCTGCTCCACCCTAAGTCATATTTACCACGGCTGGAAGGGAAAAAAATTTCAGTGATTTTAAATGGAGTTAGGGGCATGTGGCAGGAAAATGAAGCCAAGAGAATCGGGGTGATTTTATTTCGAAAAAGCCGGGTGGGAAATATTTACCTGGCCAACCTGAAAGACCAACCCATCTTATGGAAATTGCTCAGAAGAAGGCAGGAATAGAGGAAAATTTGTCCAAATATAGTACTGGGAAAGGGCAGAAAATTTTTAATAAGGAGGGGTTTTCTTGAGAAAGTTATTGTACCTGGTTTTGGTTTTGGCATTAATGTTGGGCCTTGGGGGGCAGGTTTTTGCCCAGACTTATGTTGTTGGTACCAGCGCAGACTTTCCTCCCTTCGAGTATATTGAAGACGGAGAGTTTGTCGGGTTTGATATGGACCTGATGCGGGCTATCGCCGATGAAATGGATTTTGAAATTGAATTTCGCGATATTAGCTTCGACTCGCTGATCCCCGGGCTGCGAACGGGAACAATTGACATTGTCATCGCTGCCATGACAATTACCGAGGAAAGAAAACAGGCCGTAAGCTTTTCAGATCCATACTATGTAGCAAACCAGAGTGTTATTGTAAAAGAAGGCCTGGATTATGACCTGACTGTCTTATTCGGAGATAATCGGATTGGAGCCCAGACGGGCACCACCGGGGATCTCTGGGTAACAGAGAGGCTTTATGATCGAGGGATTCTCACCGGACGGGTTGTTCGCTACGAAACATTTGACCTGGCAATAGAAGACCTGGTGAATGAGAATGTTGAAGCCCTTGTTCTGGACAGGCCTGTTGCAGAAAGATTCGTTGAGGACCGTCCCTTGATTCTTGTTGGAGAAATTATTACCCACGAGGAGTATGGGATTGCAGTTGATCGGGGCAACGAAGAACTGTTGCAGAAATTAAATGAAGGCCTGCAGAGAGTAATTGATTCAGGAAAGATGGGAGAATTAATCGACAGGTATTTCCAGTAAAATTTTAAATTAAACAGGCAAACAAAAGGAGAGGAAGGGATCTGCTATCGAAAAAATCCAGTTAGTCTGGGATGCGCTCCCGGCTCTCTGGACGGGGACTAAGATAACAATCCACCTGACGGTGTTAGGGTTGGGGCTGGGTCTGGCGGTTGCCATTCCGATTTCATTCCTCCAGATCTTTGCGCCCCAACCCTTCCGTTTACTGGCCTCGGCCTACGAGAGGGTGCTGCGGAGCATCCCCCTTTTAGTAACTTTGTTTTTATTGTTTTATGGACTTCCGTCTTTTGGCATCCGGCTTGCTCCTTTTACCGCTGCTGTTATAGGGGTTGGGTTAAGGAGTTCAGCCTACCAGTCCCAGATTTTTCGGGGCGCAATTCTGTCTATTTCGGAAAACCAGTTTCGGGCTGCCCTGGCAATGGGTATGAATAAAATTAAAGCTTTCCGGCATATAGTCATGCCCCAGGCCCTTCGCCTGGCCATTCCTCCCTGGACCAACGAGCTGACAATAGTGCTCAAGGATACCTCGATGGCTTTTGCCCTGGGGGTTGTTGAGCTGGTCCGCCAGGGAAGGTATATTATAGTGGCAACCCGGGAACCTTTGCTTATTTACCTCACCATTGCTGCTATTTATCTCATTCTGACACTGTTGAGCAACAATACCCTGGGACGCCTGGAGAAAAGGCTTCGCATTCCGGGTATTGGCGTAGAGGAGCGTGCCCGATGAATAAGGAAAAAGGTTCCGTATTGAGAATTGAAGATTTGCACAAAAGCTTTGGAGACAATCACGTTTTGCGGGGAGTTTCTCTTGAAATAAAAAGGGGCGAAACCAAAATTTTGATAGGCCCCAGCGGAACAGGAAAAAGCACCTTATTAACCTGTATTAATATGCTTACCCCTCCCGATTCGGGTAAGATCTGGCTTTTAAATGATGAAATTACTGCGAGCCGGAAGGTTAATTTGCTCCGGCAGAAAATCGGTTTTGTATTCCAGGATTTCAGCCTTTTTAACCACCTGACTGCCCTGGGAAATGTCAGCATTGGCCTTACCAAGGTTAAGGGAATGGACAGAAAAAAGGCCAGGGAAAAAGCCATGGAGGAGTTAAAGCAGGTGGGTCTGGGGGATAAAGCTTCTTCCTATCCTGCACAGCTTTCCGGGGGGCAGAAACAGAGGGTTGCTATTGCCCGGGCCCTGGCCATGGATCCACAGCTTATTTTATTTGATGAGCCCACTTCAGCCCTTGACCCCGAATTGATCGGAGAGGTATTGACCGTAATGAAAAAACTTGCCAACCAGGGGATGACCATGCTTGTTGTCAGCCATGAAATGGGTTTTGCTCGTTCAGTAGCAGATGAAGTTATTTTCATGGAAGGTGGGATAATTGTTGAACAGGGTCCCCCGGCCCAGCTTTTCAGCAACCCCAGGGTTGAGCGGACGGGTGAATTTCTATCTCGTTTGAGCAGTCTCTTCGGGGAGGAGGATGAAAAATGACTTTCTGGCAGGTAGTTCAGCATTCCTGGGGACCCCTGATGGATGGACTTCAGGTCACTATTCAGCTGACTCTTTTATCCATTGTTTTCGGGCTTGCCCTAGGTTTAATTCTGGCCCTGGGGAAGGTTTACGGCCTGAAACCCATTCGCTGGTTCTGTACAGCCTTCATTGAAATTATTCGGGGAACCCCGCTTCTGGTCCAGATTTTCATCTTTTATTTTGGCCTTCCTCCTTATGGAATCCGACTTTCTCCTCTGGAGGCTGCTGTGTTAGCTTTTTCGGTTAATAGCGGTGCCTATCAGGCCGAATATTTGCGTGGGGCTATTCAATCCATTCCCAGCGGCCAGATGCAGGCGGCACTATCCATGGGAATGACTCGCTGGCAGGGAATTATTTCGATTATTATGCCCCAGGCTTTACGTCGGGTAATTCCCCCGTGGACTAACGAATTTATTTACCTTTTAAAGTACACTTCGCTGGCCTATATTATTGGTACCCAGGAATTAATGGCCCAGGCCCGCTTTGTTGCCAGCAGGAACTACGAATATTTCCATACCTACCTTTTTGCTGCTTTAATCTATTTAGTGGTTGTGCTGGTTTTTTCCGAAATGTTTAGCTGGCTGGAACGCAGGGTGAAAATTCCCGGTTTTGAATACCATAAATGAATGCAAAATGGGGTTTTCTTTACCGGGTTAATCGGTGATGCTATAATTAGCTGTAGAGGGGAGGTTTGACCGGTTATGCAGGAGAAATATCTGGGTGTTGATATTGGAGGAACCAAGGTAATGCTGGCCCTGGTTTCAGGAGATGGGTTAACCTTAAAAAGAGATCGAATTGAAACCATGGCTGAGGAAGGACCCCGGCGTGTTGTGGAAAGAATTGTTGGGTCGATTAAAAAGATAACCGGGGAAGAGAAAATAACTGCCGTTGGACTTGGTGTTCCCGGGCCCATTGACTTTTCCCGGGGGGTTGTAACCCTTGCTCCCAATCTGGGGTGGAAAAATGTTGCTATAGTGGATCTTTTTGCAGAGCACCTTGATTTACCAGTTTACCTGGAAAACGACGCCCTGGTCGCTGCCTGGGGTGAGAAAACTCTGGGCGCAGGGAAGGACTTCGACCATTTTATTTACATGACTGTCAGCACCGGGATTGGCGGAGGACTGATTTTAGACGGGAAGCTTTACCGGGGAGCCCATGGGGCTGGAGGAGAAATCGGCCACATGATTATTGATCCCACAGGCCCCACCTGTGGTTGCGGCAATCAGGGTTGTTTGGAAGCCATGGCCTCGGGTAAAGCACTGGCGCGTATGGGCCGAGAAGCTATGGAACAGGGGCAGTGGCCAGAAGGTCCCAGCCCCGACGGAATAACTGGTTCAACAATTACCAACTGGGCCAAAGCAGGTGACCAGCCCTCAATTGAAATAATCGACAGACAGGCTCGCTACCTGGGCCTGGGTCTGGCCAACCTGACCCACATTCTTGACCCCCAGGCCTTTGTCCTTGGTGGAGGAGTAATGGCCGCGGCAGAGCTGCTCTTACCCCGCATCCAGGCTGCACTGGAAGACTACCTGATGCCCGGTTATGGAGAACGGTTGCAGCTCCTGCCGGCCAAACTCGGAGATATAGGTGGAGCTCTCGGGGCAGCGATGGTGGCCAGGGATTTCCGAGCGAAATAGTAAAAAGCCCCTGGGGGCTTTAAAAAAGATCTATGCGGATCAGAGCGCTCCGGCGGAGGTTGGGAAGGTACAGTCCTTCTCCGTCGGGGCGGGCGATTCGGCTGGCGTGGTTACGGGCCATCTGGGGGGAAATGCGAAGTTGCTGTGATAAAAAGGAAGTGGCTTCTTCCATGTCCTGAACTGGCTGTCCAAAATCAAAAGATATCAATTCCAGTTGGTAAATTAAATCCAGTTTTTTCAGGGCTGCTTCTGTTTCCCTGTAAGGTAGGGGAGAAGTAGCCCTTTCCAACCCACTGCCAAAATCTTTGGGCCCGGCCGGGGCGATTAAGAAAACGTGGCGGCAGGTATGTCTGCAGATTTTCTTTAAACTCTCTTCTCTGCTCATGACCTGCGATCCGGAAAAAGCAGAGATGGTTACATCGGCAAAAATTTCTTCGGGAAATTCTTCAGGCCAGGACCCCGGAAGGATTTCGATTTTTTCACAATTCCCGGTGACCTTTTCCAGGTATTTTCGGGGAAGAGGATCGGGCTCCAGGTTGTAAACCTTTTTCACATGAGCAACTAATTCCCGGGAAAAAAGGCCGGGACCAGAACCAATATCTAAAAGGACATCCTCGGGGCGGAGGAATGGTTTGATTTTTTCGATAAATACCCGGGGATAATCGGAGTGCTTTCCTGCCTGCAAATACCAGCGAAGGCGGTCAGTATTCCATCTCATCGGGCCAAAAGCCTCCTTTCACGGAGAAAACCTTCCAAAAGGGAAGGAGTTTCCTTCTCCTCGATCCTGTGTATTTCCATTCCCGGGGTAGCCCTGACCCGGTCCAGAAATGGACTGGCTTTGTCCTTGATTACTCCCAGAACGGGCTGGGGTGAATTTAATCTTTCCAGCACGGCCTGCTGAAAAGGAAGGGCTTCTTCTTCAAAAATTCCCAGCTCGTCCATTATTACCAGGGAGCAATTGGCTGTCCGTTTTAAAGCCCGGACACCTTTTTGATTGAAGGTGCTCAGGACCGGCGTCCAGCGGGAACTGTTTTCCTTTTTATATATTACAGGGTCCGGGATGCGTCCCTGGAAGGGTTGAGTTAGGCGGTATGGTTCTTCCCCCAGATCAGCAAGCCGGAAGGCTATTGTTTTCCCGGAAAGAAGCATGCGCTGGACAACAAAACCCCCAACAGAACCCTTGATTTTTGGGATGAAATTAATTATTAAGGATGATTTTCCCCGGCGCGGGGGACCGGTGAGGAAAAAGTTATTGGCCATTTGTTCCTCCTCCAGGGTACTAAATTTAAAGCCATTATTGCACACGGGGAAGGGAAAGTCAATATTTAGAGGGAGGGGAAGGCAATGAGCGGAGTTTTCCATAAACTACAAAAATTGATTGAAGCAGGGGAAAGAGGGTTATTTTTTATTGATCTTGACCGGGAGCCGGGACGGCTTGCTCTTTATGATTCCGGCGGAAACTTGCTTGAGGGAGCTGACTTTGTTCCTTCGGGTATCAGGAAAGAGGTTTTGAATTCACCCAAACCCGACTTAAGAAAAACCCCCGAAGGCAGGATTTACGGAGAATTAGTGGCCCCGACTCCCATCCTTGTAATTCTGGGAGGAGGGCATATTGCCAAAACCCTTGCGGAAATGGGAAAATTAATCGGGATGAAAACCTGGGTAGTTGACGACCGGAAAGAATTTGCCTCCCGGGAACGCTTTCCTGGTGTAGAAAAAGCAATTACCCGGGAATACGGCGAATTTTTCGAGGAATTCCAGCCCGGTCAGGAACATTTTCTGGTGATAGTAACCCGCGGTCACAGGCACGATCTGAGTTGTG
This sequence comes from Bacillota bacterium, assembly GCA_007122335.1. Taxonomy (GTDB): domain Bacteria; phylum Bacillota; class Halanaerobiia; order B1SED10-174; family B1SED10-174; genus T1SED10-26. The sequence continues at coordinate 8,175 of SKTZ01000064.1, read as the reverse complement.
CGCGCAAGGCACTACAAACCAGGGCTTCCTATATAGGGATGATTGGTAGCAAGCGAAAGGTTAAAGAAGTTTTTGATAAATTAAGAGAAGAAGGTTTTACAGAGGAAGAAATAAAGAGGATTTATGCTCCTATTGGCCTTGATATTGGTGCGGAAAGCCCGGGAGAAATAGCTGTTAGCATTATTGCCGAAGTTATTAAGGTTAAAAAGGGTAAATGGGAACCGGGTAACTGGCAGGAAATTCTCCCCGTCCTGCAAAAAGGCAGCGTACTGGCTACAATAGTTTCTGCCAGCGGCTCTACCCCTCGTGGAGCTGGAGCCCGCCTTCTTTTGCAGCCCGATGGATCTCTGGTGGGGACTATAGGAGGAGGCCTGGGTGAAGGGAAGGTAATTCAAAAAGCCCGAGAGATTCAGGGATCGGGAAGCAAGGTTTTGCTGGATTTTGAACTGGACCAGGACATTGCGGAAGAAGAGGGTATGATTTGTGGGGGTTCTTTTTCGGTTTTTATTCAATCCGTTGAATAGGGAAGTAAATTGAGGTGAAGGTTTTGTTAAAAGAAAAACTCAGTCGATTACCTGCCCAGAGCGGGGTATATATTTTAAAAGATCAAGTGGGGGAAGTTCTGTACGTTGGTAAGGCAAAATCCTTACGGAGCAGGGTGCGTTCATATTTCCAAAAGGGTGTTGCTTCCCCCAAGACAAGGATGCTCCAGGAAAGAATCGGTGATTTTGAGGTTTACATTACCTCCAATGAAGTCGAGGCCATGATTCTGGAGAGCAACCTGATTAAAAAACACCAACCCCCCTTTAATATCCGGTTGAAGGATGATAAAACCTATCCCTATTTAAAGGTTACCCTGCAGGAAGGTTTTCCCCGAATAATAAAAACAAGGCAGTTTCGGCGGGACGGAGCCCGCTATTTTGGTCCTTACACCAGCGTTGAAGCTGTAAACCGGACTCTGAAATGGCTGCTCCGCCTTTTTCCTCTGCGGACCTGCAAGAGGAAGATTACTGCGGGTGAGAAGTGGGAACGGGCCTGTTTAAATTACCATATAAAAAAGTGCCTGGGTCCCTGTATTGGCGCAGTTGATCCCCAGGAATACCGGCAGTGGGTGGAGAAGGTAATTCTTTTCTTAGAGGGTAAACAGGAAGAACTTCTGGAGCAGGTGGAAAACAACATGCAAAAAGCAGCCCTTAACCAGGAATACGAGCAGGCGGCCGAGTACAGGGACGCTCTTTTGGCCATGGAAAAAGTCCGAGAACGCCAGGAAGTAGTCTGGAAGGGTGACGAAGAGAAGGACATTCTGGGCCTGGCCCGAGAAGGGGACCGGTCCTGTATCCAGGTTTTTCAAATCCGTCACGGCAGGCTTTTAGGGCGGGAACACTTTTTCCTGGAAGGAACAGGGGAGAGGACCTCGGGGGAGATTGTAACGGCCTTCATGCAGCAGTATTACCTGGGTTCAAGAGGCGCCCCGCGGGAAATAATTCTCCCGGAGGCTCCGGAGGAAAGGGAGCTGATCGAGAACTGGCTGAACAAAGAAGCAGAGCACCGGGTGGTTTTAACCGTTCCCCAGAAAGGGAAAAAATTCAGGTTATTGAAACTGGCCCGGGAGAATGCAGAATACCAGCTTGAACAGGAAAACCTCATGGAGGAGGAAAAGCGAAAGAAAGAAGAAAAGGATTTGAAGCAGCTTAAAAATGCCCTCGGGCTGGAAACTTTTCCCGAGATTATAGAAGGTTATGATATCTCTAATATTGGCGGAGAAGAAGCAGTTGGTTCCATGGTCGTTTTTGTCCATGGCCGGCCTGCAGGTGAAAGGTACCGCCGTTATAAGATCCGGACCGTTGAAGGCAGCAATGATGTGGCCATGATGGGAGAAGTTCTTGAAAGGCGCCTGGAACGATTAAAAAATGGTGGTGGGACCACTCCCGATCTGATATTAATTGACGGGGGAAAAGGACAGGTAAATCGGGTCCATTCCGTCCTGGAAAAATTTAATTTCGGGGAGATTCCTTTAATTGGGCTCGCGAAAAAAGAAGAAGAAATTGTTTTTCCCGGGCAGAAAGAAGGACTACGACTGGATCTGGGCAATCGCGGCTTACAGCTTCTGCAAAAGGTTCGGGACGAAGCCCATCGGTTTGCCCTGGGCTATCACCGGCGCCTGCGGCTACGGAGCATGACTCACAGCCTCCTGGAGGATATTCCCGGCATCGGGCCCAAGAAGAGGAAGGCCCTTCTGGATCATTTCGGTTCTCTTGCTGCTCTCCGGCAGGCAAATGTTAGAGAATTAAGCAAGGTCCCGGGGATAAATAAAAAAACTGCGGAAAGAATCCGGGATTGGTTCCAGGAAAATCTGCAAAGTTAATAAAATTATAAAATAAATGCAATTTTTTAATATAAATATTAAAAAATTTAAAAAAACTCTTGACAGGGTCCTTACGGGACCCTATAATTATATTAAGAAAATTAAAATATTCCTTAAAATAATTAAGAATGGAAGGAGGGGGATGAAAATGGCCAATCCAATAGTAGGAAAATGTCCGGTTTGTAATGAAGGAATGAACGTTACCCGACTGGAGTGTCCCTATTGCCAGACTGCAGTAGAAGGAAAATTCGAGATATGCCGTTTCTGCCGCCTGGGAAAAGACCAGCTTCGTTTCGTGGAAGTATTTATAAAATCAAGAGGGAACATTAAAGAGGTTGAGAGAGAACTTGGAATATCCTATCCCACCGTCCGCTCCAAGCTGGATAATGTAATCAAGGCAATGGGATATGATGTCCAAACCGCTCCCGAGGATGAAACCGGTGCCAAGCGCCGTGATATACTGGAAATGTTGAACAAAGGCGAAATTACTTCAAAAGAAGCTGTTAAGATGCTTAAAGACCTTTAAAATAAATTCTGGAGGTGTTTAAAATGAGTGAAGAAAGAAAAAGGATCCTGGAGATGCTGGCCGAGGGGAAAGTCAGCCCCGAAGAAGCCGACGATCTTTTAAATACCCTGGAAAGAAGCGAAACCAGGGGAGTTCCCGAGAGAGCCCGGCGTCTTTTAAAGGTCCGAATCAGGGAGGCTGGAACTGAAAAAGTTAATATTACTTTGCCTCTTTCCCTGGCGAGGGTTGCCCTCAAGTTTGTTCCTGCTGAAGCAAAAAAAGAACTGGAAGAACAAGGGGTCGACATTGAAGACCTTTTAAGTTCGGTCAGCAACGAGCTCCCGGAAGGAAAACTGGTTGACATTAAGGATGGAGACGATAGCGTAGAAATTTATATTGAATAAGAGGGGTGCACTCATGGCTGGTATTCCCTGGAGGTACAATTCATTTTGCCTCATAAGTTTTAAGAAGGGAAGGGGGAGGTTTTCCATACCCATTCCTCTTTCTCTTGCCCAGGATTTTGTTGAAGCAATCTGCTGGATTTTGTACTGGGTAATCAGGTTAACTTCCAACACAAAAATCCAGGCTAAAATTAACAGGAAATTACCTTTCGAACTTAAATCCCGGGAAATACTGCGGATTTTGAAAATGCCCCACTGGTTTTTTACCGAACTGAGATTTTGCGGTTCCCTGGTTCTGGTCAGGATCAGGGACGAGGATTTTTTTATGGAAATTCGCCTTATTTAGGGGGGAGAAAAATGAGTTCCAAGCAGGATGAAAAATTGATGATTCTTAAAATGCTGGACGAGGGGAAAATTACCCTTGAAGAGGCCAATGAATTACTGGAGGCCCTTTATGCCAGGAGCGAGGAATTGGCTGAAGAAGACTGGTCCCGGGACTTTAAAAAAGGTCTGCAGGGATTAAAGGATGGAATGGAAAAAGGCATTTCTGACGCCAGGGATGGGCTGCAGAAAGGAAGAACCGAAATTGAAAAGGAAACGGAAGGCCTGGGGTCATTCCTGAAGAGTATTTTCGATTCTTTTTCCACTGGTGTTGTGGGGGGAGGATATAACTTTACCGACAGGGAAACAGGATCTTTTACCGGGGATAAGGTTGAAATTGACCTGGATACCCGAAATGGGAATATTGAAATAACTGAATCTATAGGAGACCAGTTTGAACTGGAAATCAATTCCCGGGTGCGAGCAGAAAATGAAGAAAAAGCGCAAAATAAAAAAAGCCGGGGAATGGAAATCCAGAAAGAAAGTAACCGCCTTTCTTTCCGGGTAACAGAGAGAGAAATTGTCGCCAATGTTCGGCTCAGCCTGCCTAAAAAACATCTTTATAATCTGAATCTGGATACCAGCAATGGCCGGGTTGAAATCTCCGGACTCCAGGCCGACAAGGTTGAGGCTGATACTTCCAACGGCAGAATTGTTTTCCGGGATATGTCCGGGAAAATTTTCCGGGCTGATACCTCTAATGGCCGAATAGAGATGAAAAATGTTAAGGGTGATGAATTTATTGCAGATACCTCTAATGGAAGCATCTATATCCAGGGGGAAGGCCAGTTTTTCAATGGAGATACCTCCAATGGAAGCATTACTATTGAACCAAAATTTAAAGCTGATGGGGAAATAAAAGCCGATACTTCAAACGGACGGATCAAACTCCACCTGCCCCGGGGAGAAGATATTGGATACAGCCTGGAGGCCAGCACCTCCATGGGTAGTTTAAATATCGAACTTCCAGAAATCGAATACAGTGAAAAACAGGAAAGCTACTCCAGGAAGAAAGCAGTTGGGAAAACCCGTGGTTATCAGGAGAAAAGGATTAAAGTTGAGATTGAAGCTCAGACATCCATGGGAAGCATTTACCTGGGCTAGTAGTTAAAAAGAAGGAGAGAAAAATGAAAAGAAAAATTTTGCCTCTAATTTTTTTGTTTTTAGTGCTTACTGTCTCCCTCGGAGGTTGTTATGACAATGGCTATGTTTTAAGGGAGGAAATAACCGGGGAACTGGTTGCAACCCCGGCCCAATGGGCGGAACTGGACTTTTTCAGCCGCAATGGTTCGGTAACAGTTAAACCTGTTGAGGGATCAGATTTTAAGGTGGAAATGGAAATGCGGGTTCGGACTGTAACCCGGTCTGAAGCAGAAAGAGTAGCAGAGGAAAATGTTGTAGTCGAAAATCAAACCGGTTTGCTCAGAATAGGTGTTGATGATTCAAGAATCAGTGCCCGGATAGTTGCCGTAGTTCCCCGAGATCTTTATTATGATTTAACTGTAAGAACTTCTAACGGGAGTATTACCCTGGAAGAATTGGAACTGGGAGAGGTTCGCCTGCAGGCTTCTAACGGCAGCCTGAACCTGACCAATATTAATTTTGATTATTTAAACGGGGTCACTTCCAATGGTTCCCTTCGAACTTCGGGTATTTTTGGAGACAGGCTTCAGCTGGAAACTTCGAATGGAAGTGTTAATCTGGAAGGAGCAGCAAGAGTATTTGAGCTTCGAACCTCCAATTCTCGCATGGTTTTGGAACCGGAGTTTTTATCTGACCGGCCGGAAATGCTGGCTAGAACTTCCAACGGAAATATCAGCCTGACTTTGCCCCGGGATAGAAATACGGGATTTGAAATCAGGGCTCAAACGTCCAATGGAACTTTTAATCATAGCAATCTGTCCCGGGTGATCAACCTGCGGGATGGTTTAATCCAGACTCAGGATTTTTCCAATATGCCCGTGCAGGTTAAAATTGACCTCAGCACTTCTAACGGCAATATTGAGGTTAAGGAGAGATAATAAGAGAGGAGGGTTTCCGATGTTCTGGGATCGTAAGAGTTTTCTATTCCGCTGGATTCTTAACGCCGTTTTATTATTTATTGTTGCGGGTCTTTTGGGAGGGCTTCAAATTAACGGGTTCTGGGCGGTTGTGGCTGCAGGGCTTGTTCTGGGCCTGGCGAATGCAATTATAAGGCCGGTTCTGATAATCGTTTCTTTACCGTTAAACATTTTAACTCTTGGTTTATTTACCTTTGTGGTTAATGCCCTGATGATCATGCTTACCGGGCGATTAGTTGGAGGTTTTTACGTTGCAGGTTTCTGGCCTGCAGTCTGGGCTGCAGTATTAATGGCAATTTTCGGTGGAATAATCAGCGGCCTGGTCTATGATCGAAAAGAGTACAGGAGATAGTGTAATCTAGATTACGGTAATTTGCCTTTATTTATATTATTTTAAGGGGAGAATATACAGGGAGGTGAGGTCTTGACCCACGTAATTTCTGACGAGTGCATCCTTTGTGGTGCATGTGTAGACGAATGTCCAGTTGATGCGATCAGTGAGGGCGAGGAAAAGTACCATATCGATCCGGAAACCTGTATTGATTGCGAGGCCTGTGTGGACGCCTGTCCCGTAGAGGCGATCAGCGCCGAATAGGTCTATTAAATACATCCCCACCGGGGGATGTATTTTTTTTCGGATATTGATATTTAATTGGGCAGATTTTTTTCTTAACTTCTTTTAAATAAGAAACCTTTACTGCTAAATTTTCCTTGCTTTGCCCTTGAAAAATTAACTCTCCTGTGCTATATTTTATTCTTGTGGAAACAAGGAGGGAAAAGAAAATGGAATTTTCCAACTGGGATATTTTCTGGGCGGGAAGTGAGGAAAAGGATTACTGGAAAGAACCGGATCCTTTTGTCCTGGAATTAATTGCCAGCTATCCCCCGGAAAAATTTCCCCGGGTTTTGGATCTGGGCTGTGGAATGGGGCGACATGCCCTGGTTTTTGCCCGGCATGAATACCAGGTTACAGCAGTTGATTCTTCCCAAATAGCCCTTGCTCAGGTTGAAGAGAGGGCGAAAAAAATGGGAGTTCCGGTAAAAAATATTCCTGGAGATTACAGGGCACCCCTATTTGCTGACGAAAGTTTTGATATGGTCATCTGCTACAATGTAATCTATCACGGGCTACGAGAAGAGATGGTTAGAGCCATAAATCTCTGCCAGAAATACCTGAAACCGGGTGGGGTTTTATTTTTAACCTGCCCGACCAGAGACGATGGTAAATATGGGGACGGCGAGCAAATAGCACCTCATACTTTCCTGAGTGAGAATTCCACTCACCCCGATGCAGTACATTATTTCTCGGATTCAAATGATATAGATTGTTTTTGCACCGGTTTTGAAGTTTTGAGTAAGAAAAAAAGGGAGTATTATTGGAAACAGGACGACATTGTAAATTTTAGCTCCTACTGGCAGTTAACCGCCCAAAAAATTGAAACTTAAATAAAAAGGCCAACCCCAGGGGATTGGCCTTACTGTTAAACTATTCACTTTGCTCTTTAAGTTTTTGCGCGAATGAGACTGCAAGGTGAGTTTTCAAGTTAAATTCAGAAAATGCTTTATCCAGGGTGGTAAGGGTCCGGAAAATTCTCCCGGAATCGGAATTGTAGCCCATATGGCCCAAACGCCAGATTGAACCATCGAGAGGTCCCAGGCTGCCCCCGATTTGAACCCGGTACTGTTCCCAGAGGTGCTGTCGGAAGGAGTAATCGTCAATTCCCTCGGGGATGAAAAAGGCGCTAACGGTGCTGGCAAAATTGCTCAGGGGATAGAGCTCCAGGCCGTTATTTAATAGGCTGGCCCGGACTGCTGCTGCAAGTTTTTCGTGTTTTTCAAGGACCCCGGGCCAGTTCTCAAGGGCAATCTTACAGGCTACATCCAGGGCTGCGATATCTGGAGCAGGCTGGGTGTAGGGAAAGGTTCCCTTTTCAAGCCAGGTATCCTGCCATACTTTTAAATTTAAGTAGAACCCCCGATAGGGTTCTTTTCTATTTTCGATTTTTTCCCAGGCCCGTGGGCTCAGGGAGAGAAAGGATAAGCCCGGGGGAGCAGAAAGAGCCTTCTGGCTTCCTCCCAAAACTACGTCCATCCTGTTTTGATCAGCATCAACCCGGTCCCCTCCAATGGAAGCAACTGCATCAACAATGGAAATTATTCCTTTTTCCGAGAGATAAGGGCAGATCTCCTCCAGTGGATTGAGGATTCCCGTTGGGGTTTCACAGTGAACCATTGTTGCCAGTTTTATATCGGGGTTTTTTCCTAAAATTTTATCGATATCATCAACAGTCAGGGGTAGTCTCCAGTCTTTTTCCACCAGGACAGGTTTTCCCCCATAACTTTGTACAAAATCTGCTAACCCCTTTCCGAAAAGGCCGTTGGCCAGGCAGAGAACCTTCTCGCCCGGTTCAACCAGGCTGGCAATGGAAGCTTCAAGTCCCAGCATTCCCTCGCCTGCCAGGA
>SKTZ01000023.1 GCA_007122335.1 Bacillota bacterium | reverse complement strand
TCCTTGCCCTGGCGATCATCCTCTTTCCTCCTCTCCTCTGGGGAGGAGTCTGGTCCCAGTGGTTTTACCGAGGATTAGCCCTGCTGGTAGTGGCCTGTCCCTGCGCCCTGGTTATTTCCACTCCGGTTTCTATTATCAGCGCAATTGGCAACGCAGCCCGGAACGGAGTTTTAATCAAGGGTGGAATTTACCTGGAAGAGACCGGGCGCCTGGAAACCCTTGCTTTTGATAAAACCGGGACTCTCACCCGCGGCATTCCCGAGGTGACCGACCTGATCAACCTTAACGGCGAGCAGGAAAACGGTTCCATTCCCTCGTGGTTCAGGGTTGCCGCGGCCATGGAAAAACAATCCTCTCATCCCCTGGCCCGGGCCATATTAAACCGGGCGGAAAAAGAAGGACTGGACATGGAAAAACTCCAGGTTCAGTCCCTAAAGGCAATCCCCGGCAAAGGACTTGAAGCGAAGTTTGAAGACCAGTTCTGCTACCTGGGAAACCCCCAAATGCTCCGAGAAAGACTGGGAGAAGGAACCAATGACGAACTTGAACAGCAAGTCCAGATCCTCCATTCCGAGGGGAAAACTGCAATGGCCATTGCCTGCAACGGGAAGGTCAAAGGAGGAATCGGGGTCCGGGATCAGCTAAGGCCATCTGTGAGGAAAATTATGGACGCTCTCTCCCTACTGGGCATTAAAAAAACCATGATGCTTACCGGCGACAACCAAAAAACTGCCGAGGCCATGAGTTCTGAACTGGGGATAGAAAATTTTTCCGCAGAATTACTTCCCGAGGACAAACTTAAAACCATTCGTAACCTGATTGAAAGCGGGGAAAAAATTGGCATGGTCGGAGACGGGATTAACGACTCTCCCACCCTGGCCCGGGCTACTGTGGGGATTGCAATGGGCGGAGCGGGCTCCGATGCTGCCCTGGAAGCCGCCGATATTGTCCTGATGGCCGATGACCTGGAGAAACTTCCCTTTTTAATCTGGCTGAGCCGAAAAACCCTCAGCATAATCCGCCAGAATATTGCCCTGGCCCTGCTTATCAAATTCCTGGCCCTGGCCCTGATTGTTCCCGGTCTGTTAACCCTCTGGATGGCAGTCCTGGCCGATACTGGGGCCACCCTCCTGGTTACTTTAAACGGAACCAGGCTGGGCCGGGTTAAAGCGAAAAACTTTTTCCGAAAAACTCTTGACAAAGACAGCGAATTAAAGTAATATATTCTTTAATATATTGCAACATTGACTGTGAAGGGAACGAGTAACCAGAAAAACTTCGTTCAAGCGAGCCGGGGCCGGTGGGAGCCCGGTACAAGGTTTCTGGTGAAGAACATCCCGGAGTCGCCGGTCGAAATCCCGAGGGAGAGTAGAACCGGACGGAGCCCAGCCCGTTACCACGCTGGGCCGGTTTAACCAAATGAACCGGAAAGAGTGAGCCGATTCTGGCTAATCAGGGTGGTACCGCGGAATAGACCTTCCGTCCCTCAGGGGATGGAAGGTTTTTTATTTTTCAAGGGGGGAACATAATGCATACCAAAATACCGAGGGGTTACCGGCCAAAGCTTGACTTTAAAAAAACAGGAGAGGCAATTACAGTAACGAGAGATTTTTTCTCCCGGGAACTTTCCCGGGAATTAAATCTGGTTCGGGTGGCAGCACCGCTTATGGTTAGTTCAGCTTCCGGTCTAAACGACAATTTGACTGGTGGAGAGCGGCCCGTCATTTTTGAGGTTAAAGATCTGAAGGCAGGAAAAGTGGAAATCGTCCATTCCCTGGCCAAATGGAAACGCCTGGCCCTGCAGCAATATGGTTTTGTCACAGGAGAGGGATTATATACCGAGATGAATGCAATTCGTCGAGATGAAGGCCTTGATAATATCCACTCGGTGTATGTTGACCAGTGGGATTGGGAGAAAATCATCTCTCCCCTGGAGCGGGATAAGCAGACTTTAAAGGAAACTGTTACCCGAATTTTCCGGGTCTGTAAGAAAACCGAAGATTACATCGCGGGTTCTTATCCCGGCCTGGAAAAATTTCTTCCCTCCTCCCTCCATTTTATTACCACTGAGGAACTCGCCGGTAAATTCCCCCACCTCCCCCCGGAAAAAAGGGAAGAAAAAATCACCCGGGAAAAAGGAGCAGTCTTTCTGATGGAAATCGGCAAACAACTTCCAGATGGCAGGCCGCACGAAAAAAGAGCTCCGGATTATGATGATTGGGAACTCAATGGTGACCTTTTATTCTGGTATCCGCTCCTGAAAAGAGCTGTTGAGATTTCTTCCATGGGGATCCGGGTAGATCCCCCCACCTTAAAACAGCAGTTAAAGGAGTCTAATTGCGAGGAACGCCAGGAATTACCCTACCACCGAAAACTTTTGGCCGGCCAGCTCCCGCAAACCATCGGGGGCGGTCTGGGGCAATCAAGGCTCTGCATGTTTTTCCTGGAAAAAGCCCACATCGGCGAGGTCCAGGCTTCAATCTGGCCCGAGGAAATTATAACAACCTGCCGACGGGCACAGGTTTATTTGCTCTGATCTTTTTTGCCAATTACTGCCTAAACATTTATAATGGATATAGAATAAAACCATCTTCAAGGAGAAAACTCCATGAAACCTTTCTTCAAGAAAAATTTAATAACCATTCTGCTTTTTTGTTTTATTTATTTGAGTCTCCAGGTTGTGGCTTCAACACCCGTTATTCGCAATGAGCTTTCCTCCAGCCTGGCGGAGTTTAAAAATACCGTGGAAAGGCAGGCCCGGGAATTTCCCGAAATTTTCTTTATTTCCCGTCCCGAAATCGAAGAAAAAAGAATTGCGCTGACCTTTGACGATGGACCCGACGGAGAATTTACCCCGGCAATTTTAGATATACTAAAAGAGAATAACATTAAGGCTACTTTTTTCCTCCTGGGAGAAAACGTCGCCCGTTTTCCCGAGGTCAGCTTAAGGATTCACCGGGAGGGACATTTAATAGGCAATCATTCCTGGTCTCACCCCGATTTCCGGAATTTAGAAGTTGAGGATATTATTGACCGGGAAATTAAACCAACGGCAGAAGCGATCTTCCAAATCACCGGCGAAAATCCTGTCTTCATCCGGCCACCTTATGGAGCAATAAAAGACGAGACAATAAAGGAACTGGGAAATAAGGGTTATAAAATCGTCAATTGGTCTGTTGATACTTTTGACTGGGACATTAATTTAAATTCTACTGATGCTATTGTGCAAAGGGTTCTAAAATTCGCTCATCCCGGTGATATAATTCTCCTGCACAGCGGTGGTGGTGACAGGGAAAACACTGTTGCAGCCCTGGGTTATATAATAAAATTCCTGCAGGAAAAAGGGTTCCAGTTTGTAAGCGTGGAAGAACTGCTTTCCGAAAACGAATCTTAAAACTATCTATTCATCTGAAAAGGACTCTCCCCAAAACCAGGAAGAGTCCTTTTTTTACCAGTTTTTTAATTTCAAAGTTTTTGAAATAAAACAATCCTGTTGGTGTTGGTACCCGAGGTATTGTTAATTCCCCAGATATTCGAGGTCTTGGTAAAGTCCTGGAGGTTTACCAATATACCCGCGCAGGAAAAACCCTCCCGGAGTCCAGCGGGAATTATGTACTCATCGAGCCGGACCCGCCCATTTTTTACTTCTCCCACCTCAAAGGCCACCCAGCCCCCTGGTTTTAATATCCGAAAAAGCTCTTTGAAAACCTCCTGCATAAAATCGGTCCATTGGCCGACTTCCCTTAAAGCAGTAATTTTTTCTTTTAATTCTTCCCGGCCAAACCCATTAAACCAGAGCCTTAACCAGTTATCATCGCTGTACTGAACCACATCTAAAAAGGGAGGAGAAGTAACAACTAGCTGAACTGATTCATCATTAATTTCCGGGGTTTTTCTGGCATCATTCTGTAAAAACAAGGCCTTTGGAGCCACTTTATTAATCTTCTCTTTTTCTTTCAATTTAAGATTGCGGAGCAGGCTTTTTGTTTTTTTCAGGATCAGGTTTCTGGTGGCCCTGTATTCAGGCACCTGTCCCCTTTTTTCATTGATCTTCACCTGGCGTTCCGCGCTTACTGCCTGGTTGGGAGGCAGGGTATAAACAGAGAAAAAACCCGGGGAATGCCCGGTTAACCTGTTGGTGGCTACCATTCTAATCCAGCGATCAACTTCATCTTCTTTTCCTGTATCCTTTCTTTCCCGGAACCAATCCTTCAGGGAAACAATTTCGCCCTCGGTTTCGGGATGAAAAAACATGGAGAGATCGATTTCCGCCCTCTTTTCTCTTTCCAGGGGTATCTGGTCCAATCTTTTTTCAACCTTTTTTATTTCAGGAATATTTAGGCGGGGTCGGGCCAGGATTTCCCCCAGGGGATTGATATCATTGGATACTGGCTCCCGGCCTAAAATTGCTGCCTCCAGGGGGGTGGTTCCCCGGCCCGCAAAGGGATCATATACCCTTTCTCCTTCATCGGTGAAAATTTGAATGAAAAATCGGGGCAGCTGTGGTTTAAAGCAGGCCCGGTAGGATAACTCGTGCAGGGAAGAGGCCTGCCTCTGTCGGGCAGTCCAGAACTCATTGGTATAGCGGGGAATTTTTAAGTTGCCGATATTTATTTCCTCGACCAGGGTTTCCCCGGTTTTTTCCCCTTCAATCCGAAAAAGCTGGGGGTTCTTTTCCTCTGCGTAAACGAATTCCCGGATAAAATTTTCAAGGGTTTTTTGATCCGTAATTTCCGGCATTAAACCGCCTCCTAATAAGCTCGTTTCCCCTTTGATTAATTCTTTCAATTTATTTTGAATCCCTCTTCTGTCTGAAAGGAAAAATCGCCCCTATCAATAAAACAAATCCAACCCAGAGAAAGGTTAATGCCAGGTAATGTGAATAAGCGGGAAGGAAAACCCTGAGCATTTTCTGCCCGGTTGCCCAGAAAAGAGGCCCCCAGAAAACAACAAAACCCAAAGTAAGGAAAATCCTTAACACCACGGTTTCGCCGGAAAAAGGTGCAAAGTGCCTTTCTCCTCTGGCTATCCCTCTCCCCAGGTAAATAATCCCCATCAGGGGAACGACAAATAAAATTCCAATCGCTGCGTTTAAGATGGTTGTGCCTGAAGAATAAGTTCGGTTCATCTTAACCGAATCATAACCCTGTTTCTCCGCCCATATTCCCAGGATCCTGGCAATTAAGTGCTGGCTTCGTTCGGAATTGGTCAGGATAACAATCCCATCCCCGGTCGCCGGAACCCCGTACATACTGGTGAGCCAGCCCGTATGCTGGCCCCCGTGGAACACCCCTTTTTGCCCAGTGGGTAGAGTTTCCAGGAAGTAACCCAGGCCATAATGATCGGAGATCAACCCATAAAAGCTCCCCGTTTCTGCCTCGGGATGAAACATCCTGTTTTTGCTTTCCAAGCTTAAAACTTTTTCTTCTTTCTCGGCTATCCCCACGCTGAGAAAACGGGCTATATCTTCCAGGTTGGAATACAAGCCACCCGGACCTTTGGCTGCATCTACCACAACTGGAACGGGACTATTATCCAGGAGGTACCCATGGGCCATTCTCTCCTGGAGTTCTTCGCTCCAGTAAAAAGTCGAATTATCGAGACCCAGGGGGCTAAGGACTTCCCCTGCCATATAATCTGCAAAATCCTCACCGGTGACTTCTTCAATTAAGAGTTCGAGGATCACGTACCCCGGGTTAGAATAAAGAAAGGTTTGACCCGGTTCCCGGGTAACGCTAGCAGCTCCCATGGTTCCCTTTCCAGCCAAAATATCCTCCAGGGGCGGAATATCTTCACCTGGAGCAAAACCACCTCCAACCCGTGGGGGAAAACCAGCAGTATGGCTCAAAATTCGCCGGATTGTAACTGCTTCATTAGAAAAATCCTCCCCCGGAATTTCCCAGCGGGCCAGGTGTTTTTCCACCGGATCCTCCAGGTCAATTTGCCCTTTTTCCACCAGGCTCATCACACCCCAGGCCAGAACAGGCTTGGATATAGAGCCCACTCGAAAAATATGTTCGGAATTGAGAGGAATTTCCTGCTCAATATCGGCAAAACCGTAAAAACCCTTCCACCGAACTTCTCCACCCTCTACCAGAGCTATCCCCACTCCGGGAACTTTAAAATGGTCCATCATCGGGGGAATAGATTTTTCCAGTTCTAGTACCAGATCATTGTAATCCGGTTGCACGATATCCAGTTGGGAAAAAACCTTTTCTCCCTCTACCCCGGTCCCCTGGAAAACCATAAGGGAAAAGAAAGTTTCTTTTCCATTTTCCCTCAGGAGCCCTGCAAGGTAGTGATGGTTTCGGGATCCTATTACTATTTTTTCTCTCTGCTCCAGGGGATAATATCCCCCGTGCCAGACACCCCATTTTTCCCAGTTTTCTCCCTGTCCCGAAGCCAGGACTTCAACCTTTTTCTCCTCAAATTCTCTTCTAAATAAATCCTGAACCTCACTCACGGTAAACTCTTCCGGCCAGGAAAGGGTAATTTTTTCTACCTTCCCTTTCTGGACCAGGTAATCTGCAGGCTTGATATAGGCCAGGCCAGTAAGGGGTAACCCCTCGAGGGGAACCGAATAATCCGGCATCGGTACCTCCGGGTGAGCCAGGTTGTCCCGAATAATTTTCTCCAGGGGTAAAACAAAATAACCCTCGTCTTTTTCTCTGATAATTTCCTCTGAACCCTTCAGGGATGAAATAAAATCAGTTTCTGCGCAGGTTGTTGCACCGGGAGAAACAAGAAAACCCAGGGTTAGGATTATAACCAGGGCTAATTTTGTTTTAGGCATTTATTTCACTCCTCAGTTCCAAAAACCACTCTTTTCTTAACTGTCTACCCCTTGGTTAAACCTTTCTCTTTACTATCCTTTTATCCTTTTTTAACATCACTTTCTATCAAATTAGGATCAAATTTTACCCTCTTTTGCAGCAATTTTAAGATAAGTTTACCGATAGGATTAATTATATTTTTCACAATGAAGGAAATGAAGTCTGAAAAATAGAAATTATTCCTGTCAGGAATAAGGGAGGAATTTTTATGAAAATTTACCGCTTTTTATTGCTGCTGGGGCTGATTTTTTTAATTACCGGTATCTACCTCAATGAAAACTGGAACATTTTCATCAATGCCAGGATGCTCTGTTTTTCCTGTGTGGGCATTGAATAATAATAGGTAAGATAATGCTGAGATTCCGGGTTTTCTTCCAAATCGGAGCTCTTTTATTTTACAACTCCAATTATTTGTTTTCCTATGAGTACTGCCCTGTCCCCGGCCTGAATTGTTATGCCTGTCCCATTGCAGGAGGAGCCTGTCCGCTGGGCAGTCTCCAGCATTTTATGGTCCTCCGCAGAATTCCCTTTTTCCTTATAGGTTTTTTCCTTTTGATCGGGGGACTGGTAGGACGCATGGTCTGCGGCTGGATCTGCCCCATAGGCTGGCTGCAGGAGTTAATGTATAAGGCTAAAGTTAAAAAACTCAGGATAAATTATAAGCCCTTGAGGTATCTTAAATATGTGGTCCTGGCAAGTCTTGTCCTGATCATCCCCTTCCTTTTGGGAGAGCCCTGGTTTTCCAAGCTGTGTTTTGTGGGAACCATCCAGGCCGGGATACCCTTAATAATAATGGATCAAAGCCTCAGAGATTTGATCGGAACGCTTTTTTATATCAAACTGGCTATTACCGGGGTCACCCTCACAGCTTTTTTATTTATTAAAAGACCTTTCTGCCGTTTCATCTGCCCCCTGGGCGCCACTTATTCTCTATTTAACCCGGTTAGTTATGCCCGGCTGGAGGTGGGAAAAGGTTGTTATGAGTGCGACAAGTGTCGGGATGTCTGCCCCGTGGATATAAAAGTTCATGAGGAGCCTAACAGCCCTGAGTGTGTAAGGTGCCTGGAATGCACCACCTGCGCCCATGTTGAACTGAAAATGGGCCGGAAAAAAGAAGGAAAACCGGAGGAGGTTGAACAGTATGCTTAAAAAACTAAATTTCCTTTGCTTTTTTATTGTATTAATGATCCTGGCAACTCCCGTCTTTGCCAGTGAAATAACTCCCATTACAATAAATGACCTGGAGGGTAATGAGGTCAATACTGAAGATTTTCTGGGGGAAAAGTATTTAATTTTTGAAGTCTGGACAACCTGGTGTCCTTCCTGCGTGGCTTCCATGAACGATTTCCAGGAAAACCTGGATTTGTTCGGAGAAAATGATATCAAAATTGTTGCAATTTCTCTGGATGACCGGGTGAGCACCGTAAATAATTTTGTTGAAAATAATGAAATTGAATTTACCGTACTCCATGACCCCCGGTCCCGGGCCGCAATGCAGTGGAATGTCCGGGCAATTCCAGCAGTGTTTCTCGTGGCTCCCGATGGAGAACTACTCCTGCGCAAGGAAGGCTATGCAGGTTTCGATAGCTTCTGGAAAGAAATTACGGGAGAAATAGAAAAACACCAGGCAGCGAGCAAGGGACAGAATGAGGAAGAAACTGATAACCAGGCAATGGAAGCCTTTAACCTGGAAATAGTTGAGCTGGATACTGAATTTTTCCGGGGATTTGTAGACTATTTTGAATTCAGGGCCATGGAACCTATCCCCGCAGAAAACTTTGATCCAGTTGAAGGGGCCATGGGTTTTTACCACTTTTTTATTGGGTCTGATGGGTTTATTGCAGTTACCCTCAACGAAGGAGAATACGGTCTACCCCAGCACCTTCACCTGGCCCCTATCGATGAAGAATCTCAAGATGCTCAGACCCTTCACCTGGAACACCTGGGCAAACAGCAGGGACAGAATATTGCAGGTGTAGTTTCGGAAATCACGGTTAGGCTGGCCCCATCCTTCCAGGCCCCCTATCACCTGGAAACCTACATCTGGGATAATGGGATGGCTGGTTTCTATGCCCTCCCCAACGACGGTTTCCAGGGAACCATTGAACTGCCAGAACTGGGGAAAAAAGAGGTCCTCCTTGTTGACCTGGGAGGCAATACTTTTATGTACCCGGCCATGACCTATATCCTTTTTGATTTGAATGGCGATGGAAACTATTCCAGTGATGGGGTTTTCCGCCTTTCCAGTTTCGAGATTAATGGCCAAAAATTCCAGGGAGAAATGGATTTAGAAAATATGCAGGTTAAAATTGGAATAAATAAGTAATTTAGAGCAAAACATGAATTTTTTACTTTTTCATCCCAGAAATTGCTTGATTATTCAAGTTTATACCAAAAAACCTCGGGTTTTCAGTCAATGGGGCGGCTTAACTTTTTTCAAACCCCATTGAACCCTATTTTTATTTTCTATTCTTTACCAGTTTTGCTTTCCTTGCAGCGCTTTGATTCAATAAAGTAACATATTGTTCCGTATTTAATCAGGTTCCCAATTCGACAAAAATTTTTTAGAAAAACATGAGGGGGAAAGACAATGAATAAAAAGCCTACAATTGAGCCGGCGGAAAAAGGTCCCTTCGTTGTCAATAATCTGGAAAAATTTATTGAGGGAAAAGGAAATTTGGTCAGGGTCAAAGATAAGGTTTTTGCCCTGTGCCGTTGCGGCCACTCCAGGGTAAAACCCTTCTGCGATGGAACCCATGGTAAAACCAGCTTTAATGGAGAAAAAAGGAAAGAACGTGTACCCAGAAAGCTGGATGAATACCGGGGAAAAGAAATTACAATTTTTGATGACCGGGGGATTTGTTCTCACGCCGGTTTTTGTACTGATGGCTTGCCCAGAGTATTTAAAATGGGAGTTGAACCCTGGATAGATCCGGATGCAGAAGCAAAAGAAAAGATTATTGAAACCATAAAAAAATGCCCTTCAGGGGCATTAAGTTTTTCGGTTGATGGAGAAAAATATAACCCGGTTTCTGACGACCCAACAATCAAGATTGTTGAAAATGGTCCCTACTATATTAAGGGAAAGATTGAATTGCATGACCAAGACAAACCAACCCTTGAAGGACGCTATGTCTTATGCCGCTGTGGCTATTCAAAAAACAAGCCCTTCTGTTCGGGGCAGCACTGGTATGAAAATTTTAGCGACGACGGAAAGGTTAAAGAAAAAGAGATCTTCCAGGAAAAACCGGAACATTTTGATAATAAATATTCCAATATTAAAAAGCTGGCCGAAACAGGAAAAAGTGAAAATTCCGCAATGCGGACTTTGGAAACTTTTCCTGATTTTAAAACATTGGTCTTTAAAGGTAGCCAGCTCCACCGAATGCCCTTAAACGAATACGAACCAGTAAGCCTGAAAACTGTAATCGGCCCAAATGCCAAAAAACCTTTAGAATTATCCATTCCTTTCTACGTTTCCCACATGTCCTTCGGAGCCTTATCCAGAGAAGCCAAAGTAACCCTTGCCAGGGGAACAACAATTGTTGACACTGCGATGTGTTCGGGAGAAGGTGGCATGCTGCCTGAATCCAGGAAAGCAGCGAAGAAATATATCTACGAGCTGGGAACAGCAGAATTTTCCCATGACGAAAACATAATAAAACAGGCGGATGCAGTTGAAATTAAAATTGGACAGGGTGTTAAACCTGGCCTGGGGGGGCACCTCCCGGCTGAAAAAATCACTCCGGAAATTGCGAAAATCCGGAATTTAAAGCCTGGCGAAGAATCCATTTCCCCGGGAAGGTTTTCAGGTATCAACAACACCCGGGATTTACAAAAAAAAGTTGCCAGGATAAAAGAAATTACTGGCGGAGTTCCCGTCGGAATCAAAATCGCAACCGGATCAATCGAAGAAGATTTAGCCCAGGCCTTAATTGCTGATCCAGACTTTATCACAATCGATTGCCGGGGAGGAGCGACAGGCTCTTCACCCAGATTTTTGAAAGATAATGTTGGAGTTCCTGCCATTTATGCTATCCGCAGGGCCCGAAGATTTCTGGGTAAAATGAACAGCAGTATCACCCTCTGTGCAACAGGAGGTTTCAGGGACAGCTCTGATATTGCAAAAGGTCTGGCCCTTGGTGCTGATGCAATTGCCCTGGCAACGGCCTCCATGATCTCCATTGGTTGTCTGCAGTCCCGAATTTGCCATACCGGGAGGTGTCCCGCTGGTATCGCAACCCAGGATATAGTTCTCCGGAAATTACTGGATGAAGAAAAAGCACTGCAGGGATTCATTAATTTTTATAAAGGTACCGCCAATGAACTAAAAGTTTTTGCCCGGTCCAACGGAAGAGAGAATATTCACGACCTGGGAATAAATGATCTCTTCACCACCAGTAACGAAGTATCCCTTAATACAGATATTGAGCATGTCTGATAAATTAAAGAATTTTTTTAAGGAGGAATTTCTTTGTCTTTTAATATCCCCCTGGAAGATAATATCGGAAAGTTAGTAATGCCGGAAAACCTTTCTATCGGGATGATGGTTGCCAGACAGCATAAAAAGTGCCAAGAAATCGGGTGTGAGTTTGATTATTACGGATTTGCCTTTGGACAATCGCCCTTTCCCGTTCCGGATGCTCTGCAAAAATCTCTTTCCGAAAATTCCCACGCGGGACATTATTCTGATTCCGCAGGAATAAATGACCTGAGAGAGGCGGTTGCTGGCTTTAACCTCAAGCATTTCGCTTTAGATATTTCCCCCGAAAGAATTATTGTCGGCCCGGGGACCAAAACAATTATTTTCATGATATTCAGTATTGTTAAGGCCAATGTAATTATTCCCTCTCCGTCCTGGATAGGGTACAGTCCTCTGGTAAAATTTTTGGGGAAAGAACCCCTCAGCTTCCCCCTTTCCCCGGAAAATGATTATAAAATTGATCCGGGTGAGCTCGATTCCTTTTTAAACAAGCGTTCCGGACACGACCTCCTCGTCCTGAATAACCCCAATAACCCAACCGGTGTGGTTTACAAAAGAGACGAGCTGAAACAAATCACTGAGATCTGCCGTAAGCACGGAACCCTGGTCCTTTCCGACGAGATATATGCTTTAACAACCTACGAACTTGAAAATTTCCACAGCATGGGTGCCATCTATCCCGAAGGGACTTTCGTTACCAACGGGCTTTCTAAGGACCGCTCTGCAGGTGGTTACCGCCTTGGGACCTGTGTGCTCCCCGAACAAACAACAAGCAAATTAAAAGATTCTTTTATTAAGCTCGCGGCCTCTCTATACAGTAATGTCACAACACCCATCCAACTTGCTGCGATAAATGCTTACCAGGAAAACCCCCGGATGGAAGAATATTTCCATATAACAAGAAATATTCACCGCATTATGGGGAAAAATCTCAGTGAAAAATGCAATCAAATTGAGGGTCTTAAAGCAACAGTACCTGCTGGGGGTTTTTACTTCCTCCTGGACTTTAACCAGCTGGGAGATAAACTCCGGGAAAAGGGAATAATTAGTTCAGACGAATTGGCACCTGCTCTTCTTGCTCACCCCTACCACATTGCAACTGTAACTGGAAGATCGGTATTCGTTGCCCCCACAAATTTTTCGGCGCGGATTTCCTTTGTTGACTATGATGGTAAAGCAGCCTATCAGGACTACAAAACAAATCCTCAAGAGAATAAAGCCGAGGAAGAAAAATTCCTGGCAAAACACGGCGCACATATGCTCTCTGGCCTAAACGACTTAAAAGAATTTGTTGCTCATTTAATGGAATAAATATAGTTAGATTCACTATTTAAGTATTCCACATAGTTTTTTCCAACCCCATCCCATTCTTTTTTAACCGCTTTCTGTAAGACCTTAATCGAAGCTTTAGGAATTTGCTTCTTTGATTATTAGTATTTGGTTAGAACAAAATTAGACAGGAGGAACCTTTCAATGAATAAAAGACTTCAGGAATTTGTTGCTAATTTTCCCTGGGTGCAAAACGAACATATACCCTGGGCTGAGATGAAAAAACCGCTTAAAAAAAGCAAACTGGCCTTAATTAGTACCGGAGGTATATATGTAAAAGGAGATCAGCCTTTTGCCATTAAAACCCGGGAAGATGTCGATGAAAGTTTCCGGAAAATTCCCCGCGAAGCTCCCCTGGGTCAACTGGAAATAGCCCATGAACACTACAATAAGAGATATGCTCAAGAGGATATTAATACAGTTTTCCCCATTTCCCGGTTAGAAAAGCTCCTGGCCGAGGGATTTATCGGGGATATAGCTCAGGTCAATTACAGCATAACCGGTTATATCCCCGAACCGAAAGGGCTCTATATTTCGGGAAAAACCATCGCCCTGGATTTGAAAGAAATGGAGGTTGATAGTGTTTTACTGGTTCCTGTATGACCAATATGCCAGCAATCCGGCGGATTGTTAGCCAGAGAAATTGAAAAAACCGGGATCAGTACAGTTACAATAAATTTAATTCCCGAAATAGCCCGAATTGTTAAAATCCCCCGGGTAGCCTGCTTACCTTTTCCCCTGGGAAGCCCGATGGGAAACCCCAAAAACGAGGAAAAACAAATTCAAATCCTCAGGTCAGCTCTCTCCTTACTGGAAAGGGATATTGAGCCGGGGTCTCTTGTGTCCCTGCCCTATCAATGGAAGGAGTAACTATAACTGGGTTTTTTGAAGTTCAAACTTGCTTTTTTTTATCCCAAAAAAAAGCCACTTTCATCCGGTATTTACAAACCAATCATACCTGATAAAAGTGGCTCAATATTTTCTTAAATTATTTTCCCAAATTAAATGCTACTCTTTTACCTTTATTCCCCAGCCATATCCAGTTTAATATCCCCATTAGATGTTTTAACCATGAAAGGAGAAGGATCAATTGCGTCTTCGGGGTACTTAACGGTAAATACATCTTCCCCCTCTGGAACATCGAAGAAATTGCTGGTTACAGTTCCATTTCCAATTATTACTTCCAGGTTTAATTCAATAGCAGAAGGGAACACTACCTCAATATTTCCATTAGATGTCTCCACTACATAGTCCCCTTTTCCGACTTCTATTAGCTCAAGATATATATTATTATCCGAGCCTTCTATATCTGCGAAATCAATAATAGTAATGTTGGTTAAAGTAATATCTCCCTCTCCTGAACTGAAAGCTTCAAGGGTTCCAGTTGAACGATCTACATCAACCGATCCGTTCGAAGTTTTGGCTATTAGATTAGTTTTAATATCCTTAGCTACAATATTGCCATTACTAGTTTCCAGTTCAACCTTTTCCGCCTCTACATCTTCAGCTGCGATATCCCCATTGCTGGTTTTAACGTAAAGAATGGCCTCGGATATTAAATTACTGATTTCTATATTACCGTTTGAAGTTTCGGCTTCTACGTTACCCATGATTTCAGTAATTTTGATATCCCCTTCTGAAGAATAGCTTTCCAAATCTATTTGAATTTCTTCTGGAAGATAGATCTCCAGAACTATTTCAAACAATTCTCCATATTCAATTTCGGGAACCAGCATATCGACATCAATTTCTTGCTCGTCAATCCATTCCCACTCAATTCCAATTTTTTCCAGGATAACTTCCGGGTCTTCACCGTAAGCTGTTTTTACAACACGGATCCCTACCTTTTCTTCTGCCCAGGTAGCAACAGAAATACTCCCTTCACTGTGTTCTAATACCAACTTATACCAGGGGTAAAAATCGTCTTGATCACTCGTCCCTACATTGTTGGCAACTGCAGAATTGATTGTGTTTAGTTCAATATAGTACCATTCGGCATCCGTTTGCGCCCTTTGCATATCACAGCCAACCACCACCAGTAACAACAAAGAAACAATTGAAATTAAAATAATTATTTTCTTCATTTTTTCCCCCTTTTATCAAAAAAACTTTCCCTCGAAGGAAAGCAAACCCAAATTCGGCAGCTCGACTACCCTGGTTCAAAAAGAACTTTAGGTTCGTAGCTTTGCGTATCACCCCTTTCAGGATGTTTGCCCTTCTCGTTTATTTATTTTAACTTTATCATATGTTAAATAAAATGTCATATGATTGGGCTCACACTTTTTCCTTTAATTACGACAGGATTACTTATATAAATTTATTATACCACAAATATTCCAAAAAAACTTTTATTTGGGAAACCTATTCTCGCCTGTAAACAACGGAGAATAATTATTTTTATCGAGCCTTTTGATAAAAATTTTTAATAAAAAATCCATTCTATCCACTAACGGCCTGGGAGAAAGCAATTTCACCGTAATAAACAAATTTATCTGAAGAATTATAGCCCGTGAAGCTCCCGCGTTTTTGTTTTAAATTGTTCAAGGTCTTTTTGCCCTTTTGAGTTCATTTCAGGAAGTTGCTCCAATAAATCTCTAATTCTTCCAAAAGGTCCCTTGTTTCAGAACTTATTACAGCCGGCCTTACCCCATTAATATCTAAAGCCGTCTGCTCCAAAAGCTCTTTATCCAGTTAATTTCTTCTGGAAGAGAAGAATCTAATTTTTGGGCAATAGTCTTGAAAATATTTTCCATGGTTGTTTAATAATCATGGATTACTGATCCGATAACCCTTGCAGTTCACACATCTTCAAGAGAAAACCCTTTTAAGTTCTCAATATGCAAATTGGGATAAATCTCATAGCCCTTCAGTTCTTGCTCAATTTTACTTATATTTTTCAAATCCTGTTCAATCCTTGCTTCCGCAATCAGAAATTCTCTTTCCTTCAAAATTCAATACCTTCGTCCTCAACCTTTTCTATTAAAGAGGAGAAAGCATCTGAAGTTTAAATACTACTAAACGGCAAGGGATGGGTTTTTTCCTCTGCCTTTGAAAACATTTGCCAGTATTGTTCAACTTTTCCCTCAATTAAAAAACCAATGTCTTTAATATTATTTAATCCTTCCCGAACCAGGGAACCGAATATCCTAACTCTTTTAACTTTGTAACCTTAAAAACATATTTTAATCCGACTAAACTGTATCAACAGAAAAAAAAAGAAAGGAAAGCCCCGTTATTCAAGAAGGGACCTTTCCTTTTTTTTCACCCTTTATTCAATGGGGTTTTCTCCGCAATAACAGGAAAATGATAATAGTTAACTGGAAAAATAATTTATTGTTTTTTTGCAGGGAACTTTTCCTTACCCCTCCCGCCATTTAATTCCTTTGGTAACAATAGTTAAGCTGACTGTTGCCAGTGCAAGCAAAATAATTAGATCTCCAAGGTAAACAGATACAGGCAGGCCTGCAAGAGCTGCCCTTATAGCATTTGCTCCATAAGTTACCGGCTGGATCCTTCCCCACCACTGTAAAACAAGGGGCAGGGATTCAATCTGGTAATAAACCGGAGCCAGGAAAATAAAAACAAACATGGCAACCAGGGAAATATGATTGGCCTGCTGGCCTGTTTTTGATGTTACTCCAATCATGGTTCCAATTGAAGCCATGGTAGCTGCAGTTAGAATAACTGCTAAGAAAAATCCCGGGCCGATACTTATTTGAATACCCAGAATTAGCCAGCCCAGTATACCCACTGCAATAAAACCAGGGAGGCTGAGCATAATATTGGAACACATCAGGGCCAAAACAAGGGAAAGCTTGCTTACCGGGAGGGTTGCATAAAATTCAAAACCCCTTGCTTCCTTCATGTTTCCGATATACTGGCCCAGGCTGGTAATGCAGGTATTTACCAGGGAAACCACTATATTTCCTGCCAATAGTAGGTAAGCATGTTCTTCAGAAGTAGAACCGGAAGTAAAGAGGATAAGAAACAGAGTTCCAAGGGGAACCAGAACTGCAACAATTGCCGTAAAAAATCCCAGAAACCTGTACAGAGCTACCTGCATTTTGAAGAGTATTAAGGTATTAAGGAAAAACCTACGCAGCACCAAGGATCCCACCTCCCAGTTTCAGGTAAACATCTTCCAGGCTGGCAGTACCGATGCGGAAATCGTCAATGCAATCCAGCCCGTACTGCTCAACCAGGCCTACTGCTTTCTGCAGGGTTCCCCGGGAAGCCAGAACCACGACCCGGTTGTTGGCCTCGAATACTTCTCCCACCTGACCCAGATCCCGGGTTAAACCCGCGGGCAAGCCCCCGTTGTGGGGAATAATCTCCAGCCTGAGCCGGTTATCAACCCGCTGCTTTAATTCCCCCGGGCTCCCCATCGCTTTTAATCTTCCATCCTGGATTATGGCCAGCCGATCTAAAAGGTGCTCTGCTTCAATGACGCTGTGGGTAACAAGTAAAACCGTTACCCCCTCTTTTTGATTTAACTCCCTTACTTTATCCCAGAGTTTTCGCCTGCGGGCTACATCAAGGGCCGAAGTAGGTTCGTCCAGGACTAAAAGTTTTGGTTTGCCAATAAAAGCGGCTCCAAAACCTGCCAGCTGGCGGAGCCCACCGGATAGGTGGAAAATAGCTTTTTCTGCATGCTCTTCTATTCCCAGTTCCTCTAAAAGGATTTTGGTTTGTTTCTTTGCTTCCCCCAGAGATAAGCCCCTGAGCCTTCCGCTGTATTCGATAACTTCTCTCACCTTTAAGTGCCAGACTGCAAAAATATTCTGGGACATGTAATTGAGTCTGCTCCGGACTGCATCAGGATTCGCAATTACATCCTCACCCATCACCTTTAAACCTCCGGATGAAGGCTTAAGCAAGCCGACTACTTGCTTGACAAAAGTAGTCTTCCCTGCTCCGTTAGGGCCCAGAAGACCAAAAATTTCCCCTTCCTGGACCTGGAGATTAAGTTCAATATTGGCCTTCACATTATTCTTTTTGTAGGTCTTGCTCAAACCACTTGCTTCTATTGCCATTTGCAAGGCAGATCACCCCTTCAACTATTTTCTTTATTATTAAGCAAGGAGTGTGCCAGGGCAGAATGGCGCTCTTTGTGGCCTGAAAAAACCCGATGGGTAATTTCTTTCCCATCGGGCGAGTAAAAAGGGTTACAATTTTATTCCAACCCCAGGTTTTTCATTTTGTTATAGAGGGTCTTTCGGGTTATACCAAGCATTTCTGCTGCTTGGGTTTTATTTCCTTCGCATTCTGCCAGGATCCTGAGGATATGCTCCCGCTCGGTTTCCCGCAACTTTTCCTCCAGAGGCACGGCTTCCCCATTATTAATTTCTTCCTGTGGGTCGGGCGGCATAAAATCAGAGTGTGTCAATTGGTCCCCGTTACAGAGGATCACTGCCTGGTGAATGGCATTTTTCAACTGGCGGATGTTCCCCGGCCACTTCTGCTGTTTGAGCCAGGTCAGGGTTGCAGGTTCAATTGAAAGGTTTCTTTTATAGGCTGTATTGTAATCTTCAAGAAACCTGCTAACAAGAATAGGGATATCTTCTTTCCTTTCCCGCAGGGGAGGCAGTTTTAAATTTATAACTGCCAGGCGGTAATAAAGGTCCTGCCTGAATTTATTTCGTTCAACCTCTTTTTCCAGGTTTTCATTGGTAGCAGCAACTACCCGGAAATCTGAACTTATCTCTTTTTCCCCACCTACCGGGAAAAAACTTTTTTCCTGGATTGCCCGCAGAAGCTTGGCCTGGACTTCCAGGGGCATTGCTCCTATCTCATCTAAAAAAAGGGTCCCCTTATCTGCCAGTTTCAGATGACCCTGCCGAGATTCTTCAGCACCAGTAAATGCCCCCTTTACATGTCCGAAGAGCTCGCTTTCTAAAAGATTTGCCGGTAAGGCGGCACAATTGACTGCAATAAAATTACCTTTGCGGTTGCTTTTATTGTGGATGGCCCTGGCGGCAAGTTCTTTTCCGGTTCCACTTTCTCCGGTAATGAGGATGTCTGCAGAGGTAGGCCCCGCCTGGAGAATTACCTTAAACACCTGCTCCAGGGCAGGGGAATTCCCCTCCATGCCTTCCATTCCACCTTTTTCAAGCAACCTGTTTTTCAGGAAGGTAACCTGGTTATTTAATTCCCACTCCCCCGAGGCCCTCTTGACTACATGCACCACTTCATCCAGGTCAAAGGGTTTGGCCAGATAGTGGTATGCCCCCCGGGACATTGTATCTACTGCAGTCCGGATATTGCCGTGGGCGGTAAGCATTATTACCCTGCAGGTTGGATCTTCGGATAAAATTTTATCCAAAACCTGAATTCCATCCAGCCCCGGCATCCTGATATCCAGGAGCACAACCCGTGGTTTGAAATCTCCTGCAATTTCAAGCCCTTCTACTCCATCCGCAGCGGTTTTCACCTCATAACCTTCCTGCTTCAGGGTATCCGCTAAAACCTGGCGGATAGATTTTTCATCGTCAACAATCAAACAATGCGGTTTCATTCATTTTCAACCCCTTTAGGCAATTCAATGCAGAAGCTCGCTCCACCATCAATATTCTCCACATTTATTTTCCCTCTGTGCGCGGATATAATGCTGTGAACAACTGAAAGGCCAAGGCCCGTTCCTTTTTCCTTGCTGGAGTGGAAGGGATGCCAGATTCTTTCTAAAAGGTCAGAAGAAATTCCTCCCCCGGTATCCTGGATATAAAGTAGTGTCGATTGTTCATGCTCATCAATAATTAAAGAAATGTTTCCTCCACCCGGACCAATGGCTTCAATAGCATTCAGAAGCAGGTTTAAAATTGCCTGTTTGAATTGTTCCTGGTCAACATCCACCAGTTGAGATTTTCTAAAATCCCGGGTTACCTTAATATTGTTTTTCTCCAGCTGGCTTTTTAGGAGGAGTAAAACTGAATCCAAAAGAGCCTCCAGTCTAATTTCTTCCCTTTTAGGGTTGCGGGGAAGGGCAAATGCCTGGAGGTTTCCTACTATTTCATCAATCCGATCAATTTCAGATTCCAAAAGGTCCAGGTAATCAGCCTTTTCCTCTCTCAGGCGGGAATCTCTACCCAGATACTGAACCGCCCCTTTTAGACCAGAAAGGGGATTGCGGATTTCATGGGCTGCTCCTGCTACAAGTCCGCTCAAAGCCTTTAGGCGGTCAGCCCTTTCCATGGCTTTTTCTCTCTGTCGGCGGGCAGTAATGTCCTCAATAGTAAGGGTTGCCAGGTAAAAATGCCCCTCCTTGTAGCTAACTGAAACCTTAAAAAGCAGGTCCATCTTCTTACCACGCTTATTTTCCCAGGCTAATTCAATTTCTTTGACTTTTTGTTCCTGAATTGCCTGGTCAATCGTCTTCTTCAATGGTTCCCAGAGTTCCTTGTTAAAAGGCATATCAGTAGGAATATCCCCTAGAATTTCCCGGGCGACAGGGTTAGCAGCAAGGACAGTCCCACTCCAGGTGAGGACAATAACTCCAACGGGAACATGTTCGGCAGTCATTCCCGTAGAAGTTCGCCATAACTCCATTGATTGAGCATTAACCTGAATCAGGGCGGCCTGGACAGCTATTAAATAAAAGGAGAGCAGCTGTTCCTCATTGAGGGGCCTGTTCAGGGGGAAATACATTACCCCAATTCGGGCCATTCCCTCTCCCGGGTGAGGTAACATTACCTGCCGGTTTACTGAAATGGGGACCCAGATATGGTGGGAATAATTCTTATCCAGAGCCAGGGGATTTTCAGGATCATCGCAGATCAGAATCTCTTCTTCGATTTGGCGGAGAAGTTCTTCTCCCTTTTTTATTTCTTCCTCCCCCACATTATCAGAAACAATGGTATGAAGATCCCCGGTTTCGGAATTTTGGGAATAAAAAATAAAGGCAGGGATATTAGTTATTTCCTGCATTACCCTGAAGGTATTGTTTACTGCTTCGTAGAAATCCGGTCCATAATTTACCATGGGCTGCAGGTTATCAACCGGCAAACGTTTTATCCCAAACCAATCACCTCCAAAAAAGGACTTCGCAGCTTCTAATAATTATAGAAAAGAATTAAAAGCCTTAAAATCATCCCTGTTTTATTCTTGCTTAGACTAAAAATTTTTTCCTAATTTTTAAATTTCGCTGCCGGGTACTCTTTGCCTTCCTCCGGGTCTTTAATTTTACTGGATTTTGTCCCTGATAGGGGTATTGATAAAAGAAATTTTCCCCTAGCAATCCCCTTAGAAAAAAGCCTTGCAAAAACTATACTCCCCGACAACTGGAGGGCGCTTTTTTGATCACTTTTTAGGTTTTCTTTGTTAAATCCAATGAGAGGGTTTTAATTACAAAATCAATTTAAATAAATTCCCTCATTCTAGGGGGTTTTAATATCAACAATCATAACCAAATATTTGACCACCCGAAAATTTTAAAATATAATAATGGAAGAAATAGTTCTTATATTAAAGGATAATTTTTCAGGGGGAAAGGGAAAAACCAAGGTTTTACCTACCCTGTTTGAATAAAGGCGGAGGTGGCTTTTACCGTGGACGTTGTAACTAACATAAAGGAAAAATATCCCTCAATGACAAGGAAGCAGCGAAGTATTGCAGATTTTATGCTCGAACATCCGGAAGAAATGTCTTTTATTACTTTAAAAGATTTGAGCGAGGAAACAGATGTATCCGAAATGACTATCCTGAATACCTGTAACGTCCTGGGGTATAAAAATTTTAATGAACTGAAGTACGAGTTCCGCAAATATCTCAGCATCCTGTGCAAGGTAAATGTCCAGACAGAAGGTAGGTATGCTTCTCCAGGTGTCCCCGACAGGGAACTGGAAGATATGCACAATTTGCTCCTGCAGGTCTGCCAGGAAGAATTCGATATGATTAAAAACTTTTTTTCTTCTATAAATCTTGAGGAAATTTTTAAAGCTGCTCAAATGATTTTATCAGCTAAAACCGTTGTAATCTGTGGTTTTGGGGTATCAAGGAACATTGCCGACTATTTTTCTATGCGCCTCGCCCTTATGGGAATCCCTTCAGTTATAGTAAATACTGAATCCAACGACAGCATTCATTCCAGCCTGCCCATGTTTGATGAGAATACCCTTGTGATCCCGATTGTTTTCCCCGATTATTATGTAATGACAGTTAAGGTTGCTGAATATGCCAAACACAAAAAAGCTCCCATTTTGACCCTCACAGATTCCCTGAAATCCCCGGTTGCGGAAATAAGCGATTTAACCCTCCTCAGCCAGACTACCACCAGATTGTTTCTGAATACCATAACCCTGCCTATGATGATGGTTAATTTTATTACTACTGCTGTAAACATTGAAAAGAGCACCAATCCATCCAAGAAACCCTCTGCTCCCGATGAATTTGCCCAGTTTTTTTCTCCGGAAAACTCCGAGTAAAAATCTTTTTCCAAAAGAGGAAAAGGCCGGGATAAATTTTGCCTTCCTTTTCAATTCCGCCTTCCCCATGTAAGGCTTTCTTTATTCTTTCCTGGAATTCTCCTCTATTATCCTGGCAGCTTCTTTAAGGTTATCAGCCTGGTATTTAACATCGTTTCTTTTTTCCTTGCGAACCAGAATTGCCGGAATCCCTACGCGATTGGCTCCCCTTATATCTGCGTTTATATTGTCTCCAACCATCCACGCTTTTTGTGGATTTTTTGCTTTCGCAAGACCCATTCGGAATATTTCCGGATGGGGCTTTTCATAACCTACATTTGCTGAAGATATACATTCGGTGATATATTTATCTAATCCTAAACCCTGCACAATCACATCCAATTCAGGAACGTGATTGGAAAGAATAATGTTATTCCAGTCATTTTGCTGCATTTTTCTTAAAGCTTCAATCGTATCATCATAAAGCCGGAAATTTTCCGGGTTAATGAAAAACCTGTGAGCAAGATCAGCCAAATCCTCCGCTTCTTCCGCCCTTATTCCTAAGTCGTTATATGCTTCCCTAAAAATTTTTTTTATTCCACTCCACCATTTTTCAGGAGTTGATAGATGTGAATGGTTCTGCTCGGGATTATGCCAGGGAAAACCACTGCTTAAAAAAGGTCGGAAATCTTCTCTTTTTAAATTATGCTCGATACCCTTTTCATCAAGAGCCTGCAAAAGGGCGCCACCCCAGCCTCCTTCCCTGTAGCCCAGGGTTCCATCGAAGTCCCAAAAAATCACTAAATTATTCCCCACTTGTTTTTGCCTCCTTCCTCTGGTCATAATATCATAGGGATTTTCTAAGTTAGCCTTTTTTCTATGGAAAAAGCATTTTCCTGGCAAAGGTTTCTGTTCTATTATCGTCAGGGAATACCCCATAACCTTCTTAAACAAAGTACTCTTTCCGGAAAAGGTTTTTTCATTTTCTCATTTTTTCAAATCATTATTTAAGAATACAATTTCATCTCTTTCCTTCTTTTTTGTGGGCTTCATCTCAGCCTTTGGATAGCCAAAGGCAATTATTTCCGAGGGGATATGACCTTCAGGTAAACCAAGCACCTTTGCTAATTCAGTTACCTTAAAGAGAGAAACCCAGGTTGAACCAATGCCATGTTCTAAGGCTGCTAAAACCATATGAGTACCGGGGATCTTGGTCTGGTGTTCCT
>SKTZ01000100.1 GCA_007122335.1 Bacillota bacterium | reverse complement strand
GGTCCTGGATGGTCCCTACAAGGGGAATAAAATTCAGGTCTGGAAAAAGGTTCTTAAGCTCCCGGGAAACATGAAAAACACTATTTTCGCTAACATCAAAAAGGATTATCTTTTCCGGGCCAAAGGCAGCAATTTGTCGAATTAATTCCGACCCAATGGAACCTCCTCCTCCGGTAACAAGAACGCTCTTGCCTTCCAGGTAACCGCAGATGCTTTCATTATCAAGCTTTATCGGATCCCTTCGCAGCAGGTCGTCAACCCTGACCTCCCGCAGCTGGGTTATATCAACCTCTCCACTTAATAGCTCAAACATCCCGGGAAGAATGCGAACCTCTATTCCGGCATTAAGGCAGATATTGTTAATTTCCCGGATTGTTGTCCCCGGAGCAGTTGGAATGGCAATGATCACTTCTTCAACCTTTTTTCTCTTGAGAATTTCCTCCAGCTGGTTCCGGCCGCCCAGGACCTTTATTCCGTGAATTTCCATTCCCTGTTTTCCGGGGTCATCGTCCATTATCCCCAGGACATTGTAATTCAGTTCCCCGTGTTTTTTTAGTTCCCGGATAACCATTTCGCCGGCATCCCCGGCCCCGTAAATCAGGATTTTTTTCGCAGGTTTTTCCCGGGCAAATTTATTTATCTTCCTTCTCTCCCGCCACAAGCGCCAGGAAAACCTCATTCCCCCGATAAAAAGAATGGTAAGAGCCCAGTTTATTCCCAGGATGCTTCGGGGATAAACAATATTGGGATTCAGGAAAAAATAGGTTCCAATCAAACCCGTACTCAGGGTTGTAGCAACTACAATCATTTTGAGTTCGTCAAGACTGGCATAATGCCAGAGCCTTTTGTAAAGGCCAAAATAATAGAACATTCCCAGCCGGGCTAAAAGGGAAACCCCAATAATATTAAATAGTATAACTGGTTGCAGGTAAGATGAAGGGATATTGAAGTCAAAACGAAGTAAAAATCCCAGGAAAAACACGATGCAAACTACTATTGCATCCAGAAAAACAAGTGCAAATCTCCTTATTCTTCCACCGCCCATTAAAACATCCTCCTCGTCTATTTTGCAACCTCTTTTTTCCGGGAAACCCCTCCAGGAATAGCCTGCTCCAGTAATTGTTCAAGGTATTTAAACTCCGCTATGATCTCGTCCTTATTTTCCTCGAGGATTTCGTGCCTGCTATCCATAATTCGAGTTAAAATTCCTTCCAGCCGATCGAAGGCGCTCTCCAGATCCTTATAGCCCGGTTCTATCTTCGCTTTTTCTTCCTGCTCTCTTTCGAGCTTTTTCTGCTCCCGGTTAATCAGGATCCCTGCAACTACCTCCTCCAGATCAAGGACCGGGTTTTTCCTGCATATTTCAACTACCCTGCGGGTTTCCACCCTGCTCAGTTTAAATTTTAAAATCTGGTCAAGCAGCCTTTTCTTTTTGGTAGGGTCATCGGTTGTAGAGTCCAGGGCTTTAGCCAGAGAAAGATGAGATAGGGTCAGGGGAGAGTCCTTGCCGTAAAAATTTTCCAGAATTTTTTTCTGGTAAAAATATTCAACTTCCAGGATATTAAGCCAGTCATTGATCGTTGTCCTGGGAATTCCCAGCCTCCGGCTGGCCTCTTTTTTGGAAAGGCCCTCTTCCTCAATATAATTATTTATAGCGACCGCCCGCTCCAGCGGGTTTAAATTTTCTCGCTGCAGGTTTTCGGCCAGCTGAATTAAACGCCACCTTTCCGGATCCATGTTTTTATCTACAACCAGAGCCCAGACGGATTTCTTTTGCTTTTCCTTTAGAGCTCGAACCCGTCTTTCTCCAGCAATCATGATATATTTCTCATCTTTGGGGCGGACAATAATCGGCTGGATCTGCCCAATTTCCTCGATGGAACGAGACAGAGCCTCCAGGCTTTCTTCCCGGAAATTTTTCCGGGGTTGATTGGAATCAAATTCAATATTTTCAAGCTGAATTTCCCTTAGCTTCATCTATCGTTCCCCCTTTTTCGCTGCCCTTTGAGTAACAGGAAAAATTTTCCCACTCTTAAATGACAGCCTGAAGCACCTCTAAACTTTAGGTGGTGGGAAAGGCCAGTAAAGCCAGCTGTTAGAACACAATTAGAATTTTTTCCCCAAAATTAAACCAGTTAATTTACCACTGGGGACAAAAGGGGTAGGTTCAGAAGGAAGAAGTTCCCTGTTTTCCACAAGCATCCTGGAATTTTCTTTAAACTCCCTGGTTAGGGGTTTACCCGCTGTTCGTCGGACTGCTTCCATTCCCCTGACCAAACAATTGCCCTTTTTTCCCCGAGAGTGGGCGTCGGTTGCTAAAAAGTGTCCCAACCTGTTTCGCAGTATTATTTTTGCAGTCTTTCGAGCTTTCCTTCCAAAAACCCCCATTATGCTACCTGAATTAATTTGAACTCGGACCCCATACTTGGTCCACCTGTAAAGGAAGTTGGGGTTTTTCTGAATTCCAATATTCCGTTCCGGGTGGGCTAATACAGGAATATAACCCATTACTTTCAGATCAAAGAAAACATGTTCAGCAAAGGCGGGAACTTTTTCCAGAGGTAACTCCAGAAGGATATACCGGGTACCATTTAAAGTAGGTACCTCCCCATTATCAACCTTTTTGCCCAGATCAGCAGTGATAAAAACTTCAGCCCCGGGTAGAACTTCCAGATTAATTTTCTCAGATACAATTCTCTCCTGAAATTCCCCCACCTTTTCTCGGGTTTCTTCCGGGGTTAGACGGGGACCATTTTCCAGGAAATGAGGAGTTGCAATTACTTTTTTCACTCCCCAGTTAACCAGTTCCCTTGCCATTTCAAGCCCTTCGGCGACATCTCTTGCGCCATCATCAATACCCGGTAAAATGTGAGAATGAATGTCGATCATTTCTTCCACCTCTACTTATAAATCTTTTTCTTCCATTCTCATTTTCGGTTGAAAGTTTAATATTGATAATAGTCATAGTAATATCCTTTTCTGGTGGGAAGGGGATATTTATTCAGAATTGCTCCAATTATATTGACCTGGCCCTTTTTCAGGGTTTCGTAGGCTTTACTCAGCATTTCCCGATGGGTTTGATGGGAAGCTACAACAAGGATTACTCCATCAACTTTTCCTCCCAGGATAACCGCATCTGCAACTGCAATAACCGGAGGTGTATCCAAAAGCACCATTTCAAACCTTTCACTTAATTTTTGGAGCAGGTTTCCCATTCTCTTTGACCCTAAAAGTTCTGCGGGGTTGGGAGGAATTATCCCGGAAGTAATAATCTGCAGGTTTTCCACTTCACCTCCCCGTAAAGCCTCCTCTGAAGTTATTTCATCGGTCAGAACAGAACTTAATCCCTCGTAATTGGGTAAATTGAAAAAGCGGTGCAGCATTGGCTTGCGCAGGTCACAGTCCAGCAAAACTGTTTTTTTCCCGGCCTGGGCCATGGAAATGGCAAGATTGGAAATCGTCTTTGATTTTCCTTCTTTAGTTCCGCTGCTGGTAAAAAGGATAGACCGGAGGGGATTATCCGGGCTCATAAAATCAAGATTTGTCCGCAGGGAGCGGTAAGCTTCAGCGGTAACTGATTTGGGCCGGGACATGGTGATTAATTCTTCATCGCGACTTTTTATCCCTTTACGCATCTTCTTCCTTCCCCCTCCTTACCCGCCGGGGTTTTTCTTCTCTATCGGTATCCGGAATCACGCCCAGGACAGGCAGACCTGTAATCTTTTCCACATCTCGATCGATTTTAACTGTGGTATCCAGAAACTCCAGGAGAAATATTAGACCCAGCCCGGCAAAAATAGCCAGGACTCCCGCCAGGGCCATGTTAAGCCTGGTCCGGGGCCTGATTGGCCTGTCGTCTGAAACTGCGGGATCCACAACTTCTATATCTGCCTGCTGCATGGCTTCCTGAATTTGGATCTCTGATTTTCTCTCCATCAACATCAGGTAAAGATTTTCGGAAACCTTGGTATCTCTTTCCAGGCGAACCAATTCCATTTCCTTTTGGGGCAGGGTTTGTAATTCCCCGGATATTCTCTCAATATGGTAATCCAGCGCTTCCAGGCGGGCACTTCCGGCAAGTAATTCCGTTTCAAGTCGAATTATCTCTTCCTCCAGGGACCTGAATACCGGGTTTTGGGATTCGGTTCTTGAACTGGTAACCTCAGTAACCGCATTTTCCAGCCGCCCTTCTATTTCTTTTTTCTGGGAGAGAACTTCTTTGACTTTGGGATATTCATCAGTAAAAGTTTCTCTCAAGCCAGTTAACTCTATTTCAAGGTCAGAAAGGCGGGATTGGAGTTCCCTCACCTGCGGATTCTGGCTGATTGTCCGGGAGGAAACAATTTCTTCGTCCTGGGCTGAAATCTGGTTTCTCAATTCACTCAGGCTGGCCTGGGTAAACTCCCTTTGAATCTGGTGCTGGGCCCGGTCTTTTTCCAGTTCAAGCAAAGTATCAAGGGTGGCCTGCGCCTGCTCCCGGGGAAAGGCCACACCTTCGTTTGTTTTAAACTCTAAAAGACGATCTTCCTGTTCACCCAACCGGGCTTCTGTTACTATTAACTGCTCATCGATAAATTCCGCTGCAGCCCTTAACTGGGCCCGGTTCATCCGCTCATTTTCTTCCTGGAAAACCTCAACAACCGTATTGGCAAGATCCCGGGCAATATCTGGGTCGGAATATGTAGCGGTGATTGTAATCAGGTTGGTATCGCCTTCTTTTCGAATACTTATATTATTGCGAAGGGATCGGGCAGTAAGGGGTTCTCCCTCTTCATCGACCAGTTCCATCCGCTCAATTACCTGGTCCAGGATATGGCGGCTGCGGAGCATTTCAGTATAGGTAGCTACAAGATTGGTTCCCGGTCCATAGGGGGAAAAACGATCGGCAAATAATTCTTCCATCCCCCCCTCTTCTTGAACCAGGACCAGGGTTGAAGTCTCATAGATTCTGGTCATCTGCCCGCTGATAAAATAGCTTGCAACTACGGCAAACAGAAAGAAAAGGATAATAATCCACTTTCGTCGCCAGATTATTCCAATTAGTTCCCTTAAATCAATTTCCATTTCCTGTTCAACGTTGGACATTCCGCTACCCTCCTACCAGCTAATCCCAAGGAAGTCTTTAATTGTTTTGAGCCCCCCGATAAAGAAGAATAACTGTTCCCAATCAAAAGTACCGACTTCTCTGACTACCACTACGTCCCCCGGCTGCAGGGGTATATTTTCTTCCCTGGCCTGTCCGTAGAAATATTTTCCCAGGTCAACAGTAATCATCTCGTCTTCATCTCGGAGTACGGCAATTTCACTGATATCTCCCCGGTCCTCATAACTCCCCGCTTCCACAAGGAGTTCAGCTATTCTCATATTTTCCCGCCAGGGGTAGGCTCCAGGCCGACGGACCTCTCCCAGAATTAAGACCTGGTAGGTTGCCTCTCCAATGAAAACCTGGTCACCTCTCTGCAGGGTATAATCTTCATCTCCGCCTTCTCCCTGGAGGACTCTTCCCAGGTGGAAAGAAAACTCTTCATCACCCCGGACCAGGGTTCCTTTCTCCCGCCTGGCTTTTTCAGTAACTCCTCCCGCGCGGGCTAAGAGCTCGCTCAAGCGCATCTCTTCCTCCACCCTGTAACTGCCCGGCTGATTTATTTCTCCGAGAATTGTTACCTCATACCTGGTGGAACCTATATAGACGCTGTCCCCTGCCTGTAGTTCGGGATTTTTGGTTCCCTCAAGAATATCATCCAGGTAAACAGAGTGCATGTTGTCCCCGCTATCCAGGTTAACCCGGGGTGAAGCTGAATCAAGAGGCCCTCCGGCTTTAGCCAGAAGATCGCTCATCCGCAGACCGCTTTCCACCCTGTAGCGCCCCGGGCTTCTTACCTCGCCCAGAATTGTTACTTCAAAAAATCTGTCTGGAACATAAACAACATCTCCCGGCTGGAGATAAATTTTTTCCCGGGGATTGTTCGCCTGCAGCAGGTTTTCCACATTTACCTCTATTGCTGCATCGTCCCTGCTGATTACAACACCTTCAAGGTCAGCACTGTCCAGGGGGCCTCCCGCAAAAGATAGAGCATCCAGAACTCCTCCTCCAGCAGGAAGTTTGAATGTCCCGGGATTTTGAACCTTGCCCATTACCATTATTTCTTCTCTTTGGTAGTCCCTTAAAGAAACGCTGACCCTGGGTTCTTTGATATATTTACTTAACTTTTCTTCAATATTTTGTGTAAGATCTCGGATCGTCAGCCCACCAGCCTGAATTTCTCCTATCAGGGGCAGGCTAATCCGCCCATCAGGATCAATAATCAGGCTCTTACTGAGATCAGGGTGCCCCCAGACAGTTATCTCCATCTGGTCGTCAACAGCAAGGCTGTAATCCGCACCGCTTTGTCCATTGAGAGCAAAGACCAGGAACAGGAATAAAACAAAGGAAATTGCTCTTTTCACTACCAGTACCCCCCCAAAA
This sequence comes from Bacillota bacterium, assembly GCA_007122335.1. Lineage (GTDB taxonomy): Bacteria > Bacillota > Halanaerobiia > B1SED10-174 > B1SED10-174 > T1SED10-26. Next base: position 1,340 of record SKTZ01000100.1, on the reverse strand, counting down.
ATTTCTCTAAATGAATTTCGAGATAATAAGAAAAATCCCTACAAAAAATCCGGATTAAAGCATTACCCTACCTTACTCCTAAAAAGTCCAGGTCAAACCAAGGCTACCTGCGGTTCTTGATCCCTTTTCACCCTCGACATGGCTGGCATTCTGCAAAAATTCAATTTCCAGGTAAATATCTACCAGGACCCGGGGATTGAGCTGCCAGTTAAAACCTCCCCCTGTTACAAGACGCTTTTCTACCACTCCCGTCATGAAAATGTTTTCCCTGGAATCACCTGCACAGCAGAAATAATCGCCGGGCTGTCCCTCCCCTTTTCGTTCAAGGCGAACCTGGGCCCGCAAATCCAGATCTTCACACCAGTCATATGAAATTTCCAGCCCCAGGCTTTCGGCATCCGGTCCAATTGAAGGACCCAGTAGGTAGCCCTTATGTTCATAAAAAGTTTCTTCTCGGCGGTGAGAGTAGAGGAAGTTCATGGTTCTAAGGTATTCGCCCTTGAGGCTAAATGGAGATTTCCAGATCCCGGGGAGAACAAACCCCAGTTGACCTCCGTATATGGGGGGATTATTCTTTCCAGGACCCAGTGGCCATTCTGTAACATGCAGGTCTCCGTAAAGCCTGAGCCAGTCCAGTTCAAACTTGACATCCAATCCAACATTGTGGTTGTCATAGCGGCTGGTTTCATATCCGGGGAGGTACTTGGTCAGGTATAAGGGCCAGAAGGGAACATAACAGAGCCATTCTCCCTCGAATGGTCGGGAAAAAAGTGCAACCTCTTTCAACCCAAGAGAAAAACCCTCAAGGGGGCTAAATTCAAGTCTGTGCCCAAAGAGGCGTCCCCGGTTGCTATCCAGCCAGGTTGAAAAACGCTGATAATCAAGACCGGCAATTTCCCCCTCAAAGTTAATACCCACCATCCCGGGCGCTCCACCCGATAGCATCAGGGAGGAAAAATCCTCAGTTTCCCAGATGGGGCGGAATTTCCCCAACCGGATTTCCCCCGAACCCAGGGGAAAATCCATGTACAATAAATCAAGGTCCACTTTTCTTTCAGCAGGGGAATGCAAAACCCCCTCAACCAGGAAACCGACGACCAGCTCTCTATCGGGAATAATTTCCACCCCCGACCAGAACCGCCCGGTAACCTGGGAAGGATGAAATTCCCAGGTTGAAAATATGGGATTTGCGGCAATAGGAGAGGAAAAAAAGATAAGGAGGAGAAATAAAACAATTGCTTTCCTGCCCATTTTAAATCTCCTTTCGAAAAATAAGGCGGGGTGTTTGGTCGCCCGCCTGAGAAATTTATGGGAAGTGGGTGGTTCTGTCCTGTTTACTT
>SKTZ01000102.1 GCA_007122335.1 Bacillota bacterium | reverse complement strand
TTAAAATATTACCGTTAAAAAGAAAACCAGATTGCTCCTCCCAGGCCAAGAACCGCAATTTTATTTGGGCGGATGTCATCGACCAGGAGATACCAGGAACCTTTTTCGGATTGATATTTTACCCCCAGGGCAAAATTGGGGAAATTACTGATCAAAGAAAAACTATTTCCCAGAAAAATTTTAAGCTTAAAAGATTGAGGGTCAGTTAAGCGAATGTTCATTTCCCCCTCAGGAGAAGAAAAATAGAGGCCCCCCTCAGGAGAAAGGAGGTGGTGATAGGGGCGGTAGCGTCGTATTCCTCTCATTATAGGGGGGACAATTAGATAGCCATCTTCGTCATAATCGTAATCCTGATAGCGAAATTGACCGCTCCGGTAAATAATTTCTGGGAAATAAACAAAACCCAAAAGATTATTAATATAGAGTCCGAAAACTTCTGAGTCCCTTTTATAGGAAAAATTAATATGGGTTGTAAGGCCAAGAGAGTTACAACTATCAGGACTTTGTAATCTTTCATACCTCCCGGTGGCGCTATTACCTTCAATTTCCCCGATGAAAAGGTCGGTGGTGAGCTGATTTTTTAACAAAAGAACTAGAGAGCTTTCAAAAATAAGATTTGAAAAACCTGGTTTCCAGCTAAAACCTGGCCCCCCGGTGGAGATTTTTTCCCGGTGGAGGAAGAAGTCCTCGGAAAAATAACTGTTACCACCTTTAAGCTGTTGTTGAATAAAGGAGAGGGTAGACTTGGTGCTGAGAAAGTCATGCCGGTGGTTTTGCATCCACAAAATATCGACATTTTCTGAAAGGGGCAGGCCTAGACGTAGATTTCTGGTATTAAAGACCCGGGCTTTGTCGGGACCAGGTTCTATGAAATGGAAAAAAGAATGATATAAGGGGAAAAGGGGACCTGAATTGGAATGGGCTTCCTGGGAATATTCAATTATGATTTTTTGCTGTGCTTTTGCAGAAAAAGTGAATATTAGAATTGTGATTAATAAAAATGAAATAAACCGGGCCATGGCCAATCCCCCCCAATAAAAAGGGGCCCTAGGGCCCCTTTATTCTAGAATAAACTAACTTCTTCATCGTCATCAAACCACTTAATCTTGAATACTCCATCTATTATGGATATTTCGGCAAGCTTGTCGTCCTGAGGAGAGAAGATTCCGCTATCAACATCATCTACTAGTTCAGGACTGTCTGGTCCCTCAAAAGCCAAAAGGAGGTAATAGCCGGCTTTATTTTCAATGTAAACATTAAAAAGGTCTCTGTCGTTAAAGTCGATGGTAATAGTGCCGTGCAGACTATCTGTATCCCCCAGTTGGGCTTCCATTTGCATTTCGACTTTTACCGGTTCCCAATCAAATAACCGGTTTGTTGCTTCTTCAAGGCTAAGGGTTGCAACAAGTTCTCCTTCGAAGGGCTTAACCTCGGGCAATTGAATATATCCATAAATACCAAAGTTTAGAGCCCCATCTTTTGCGGGTTGCATATCGATATTAATTTCCCCTTCAAAGGCCACATCCCATTCCTCAGGAGAACTGATTTCGTTTTCGATAAGGTTGTGGTAGAGACCCCCATAGGCAACAAACTGGAGTTCATTAATCAAGGGTTGTTCTTCATTTTCAATTGTTTCCATGCCGCCGGAAAGGTAGAACTCATGGATAGCTCCATTGAAGGCCATCAATTCAGTTCCCAGCTGGATATCAGTTGCTGAAGTAATTGAAAGCTCTATATCAAAGGATTCTGGGCCATCGGATTCTTCGGTAAAATGGAAATAGGCGAATAAATACAATGAAGTTTCCCCGTTAATTTCCAGCCCAGGCCCGTTGAAGGAACCATCAATATAGACATCTATTTCAACGGTAACTTCCTCGGGATTATTGTTACCTTCAAATTCGATATAAGAAAACTCAATAATGTTTATTTGCAGCATTCCCGAAAATTCAAGTGTTCCATCGAGCAGGTCATCGGTTCCTTCCATCCAGATAATTTCAAACTCAAATAAATCAGACAGTTCCGCGGGAGGAGCATCTCCATCAATGATTTCCCCTATTTCTTCCCATGTCAAAGTGCTGCGTAGTTCAATTGCTCCTGCGTAAAGGGTTTCTTTAGGATCAAAACCATCGGGAAGGAAATCAAGCTCCTGGGGGATATCTTCTTCCATGGTTGCTGAAATGATTTCAATATTTGTGATAAAAAGGTCATCTGGATCGGGGTCTTCAGCGATATCGATTTCGACTTCAAACACAATAAAATCGTCAACATTTATTATCCAGAAATCCTTCTCGTGCGGTTGGAGTTCTCCAATATCTTCTTCATTGAAAGACATGTTTTCCCAGTTATAACCAATATCAATTATTCCCGACTCCTCGCCATCAATTGCTTTTAGCACTGCAATGGGAAGAACCTGGGTTTCTACAAGATGGACTAAAGCGAAAACCACGTACTGGGAGAAAATATCCGTTATTTCATTGCCAAGAGCTTCACCATATTCCTGGTTAAAAATCGGTTCTCCCTGGTCGGAGAGGCTATGGAAATAGTTCTGGATATTCTCGAGCATGTCCCTGGCTATCTCTGTTTCTTCGTCCATAGTTATCATTTCAATGTTGTGTACTATGCTATCTTGACCAATAACGTTGATTTCGTCTGCATAAGTTGCATAAAAAGTTTCATCTATTGGCTCAAGGGCCTGTGCAGAAATAGTCTGAGTTCCAGCTGGAACTTCGGTCAGAGTATACTCTCCATCCTCATTAGTCTCATCAGTTCTGGTCCCGATACTTACCCTAACTCCCTGGAGAGGATCTCCGGTCTCCTTGTCAGTTACGGTTCCAGTAACAGCTCCGGTTCGTTCGAGTAGACCACAACCGGTTAGAGGTATTACCAGAAGGGCAACCAGAATTACAGCAATCTTCAGGTGACTCTTTTTCATAGTGGACCTCCTTAGAATAATTTTGGTGTTCAACAACCTATTTTGTCTAACAAGAGTTATCCTTGAATTTAAACAAAGAAAAATTTTTTCCTGCTTTAAAACATAAAATTAAATGATTCTTTCAACTAAGGTTTCTTTTTAAATGGAACTTTTTGCACATAAAAGAAGTAAAAATTTTGGATTTTTCTCCAGGTTATATTCTTTCTTCTGCATAAGGAAAAGGAAAATAAACTCAAGTCAGGTTAAATTTACAACCTTTAGTCCTTGTGCTATAATACCCTAGTAAGGGCAAGGGCCTCGGCAGAGCAGCACGGCTCTGCTTTTAATTATTTGGTTTTGAGAGGAGTTTATAGATGTCCGAAAAAATTATCCCCTACGGGGGCCAGGCAGTTTTAGAAGGCGTAATGATGAGAGGCCCGGACCGGATGGCGATGGCCGTCCGCGGACCCGACGGAAATATCCTTTTGGAAAAATATCCGCTTCGTTCGCTGCGAAACAGGTATCCTTTTTTGAATTTTCCCCTGATTCGGGGGGTAGTTACTCTTTTTGAAGCTCTCTTTTTTGGCGTCAAAGTTCTTTCCCGTTCGGCCAACCTGGCCCTGGGGGAAGAAGAGGAGATTAAACCCTGGGAAATGGTTTTAACTGTTCTGGCGGGAGTAGGGCTGGCAATTTTGCTTTTTGTCGTGATGCCGGCTGCTTTAATCCGCTGGATGGATCCTCTTTTTGCAACTGCTTTCTGGCTTAATTTAACGGAAGGTTTAATTAAGGTTGCTGCCCTTTTGGCCTATATTTCTGCTTTGAATCTTTTCCCGGACACGAGACGCTTTTTTGCCAACCACGGTGCTGAACACAAAACCCTGCACACCTATGAGGCTGGAAAGGAATTGACGGTGGAAAATGTCCGGATCTTTTCACCCCGCCATCCTCGCTGCGGGACCTCATTTATATTCCTTGTAATTTTGTTAAGCGTAATTTTCTTTACCATAGTTGCCGGGAGACCAGGGTTTTTCATGCGGGTGGGTATTCACCTGTCCCTTTTGCCTGTTGTAGCTGGATGCGCTTATGAACTCCTGCGGCTGGCAGGAAAACCAAAACCCAATATATTAATTAGGATAATGAGCTTACCCGGAGTTTTTTTGCAGTTTCTCACAACCCGGGAACCCAATGATGAGCAGATTGAGGTTGCTATTGCTGCTCTCCAGGGTGTTTTGAAGGATTAAGTTAAAGGAGGTCCATATTAATGGGCTGGAAAGAAAAAGCAAGAGAAATGGAAAATAGATATGAGGAGCTTACAAAGCTCCTCAGCGGAACGGAAATTTACAGTGAAAAAAATAAGCTGCGGGAAATTACCCGGGAACACTCTGAATTAAAAGAAATTGTTACCTTTTTCCGGCAGTACAGGGAAAAAAGCAATCAACTGAAAGAAGCCCGAGAACTTTTGAATTCGGGTGATGCCGAATTAAAAGAACTTGCTGAACTCGAGGTTGAAGAGCTTGAACCAAAAGTTAAAAAACTCGAGGAAAAAATACCTCGGATGCTCCTGCCCCGTGATCCCAATGATGAGAAAAACGTTATTATTGAGATCCGGGCTGGAACTGGAGGCGACGAAGCAGGTCTTTTTGCCGGGGACCTTCTGCGTATGTACACCCGTTATGCCGAGAAAAATCGGTGGAAGGTTGAAATTTTGAGCGCTAACGAATCAGAAGTTGGCGGTTTCAAGGAAGTTGTTCTTACAGTAGATGGCAAAGGTGTCTACAGCCGCCTTAAGTTTGAGAGCGGAGTTCACCGGGTCCAGAGGGTTCCCGAGACAGAATCGGGTGGGAGGATTCATACCTCGGCAGCAACTGTTGCTGTTTTGCCGGAAGTAGAAGAAGTTGACATTGAAATTGATCCCAATGAATTGAAGATTGATACCTTCCGCTCCAGCGGACCGGGTGGACAGAGCGTAAATACAACAGATTCTGCTGTCCGAATTACCCACGAACCAACTGGAATTACTGTTTCCTGCCAGGATGAAAAATCCCAGCATAAAAACCGGGCCAAGGCTCTAAAGATTTTAAGGGCCCGGATCCAGGATAAAATGAAAGCTGAGCAGCAGGCCGAACTTGATGAAACAAGAAAAATCCAGGTAGGATCGGGGGACAGGAGCGAGAGAATCCGCACCTACAATTTCCCCCAGGGACGGGTTACCGACCACCGGATCGGGCTGACCCTCCATCAACTGGAAGAAATACTCGCGGGGAACCTGGATCCGGTTATCGAAGAGTTAATGCTGGCTGACGAGAAAAAAAGAATGGAGAAGGTGGGGAGTATTGGCTGAACACCATACTCTCAAGGAAATTCTTGATCTTTCAGCTGGTCATTTTGCCAAGCACGGCCTTTCCAGTCCCCGCCTGGAAGCAGAACTATTAATCGGCCATACCCTTGGGCTGGAGCGAATCCAGCTCTATGTCCAATTTGACCGGCCCCTAGAGGAAAACGAACTGGAGCAGATGCGCCAGTTCATAAGGCGGCGGCTCCAGGGAGAGCCGCTTGCTTATATCCTGGGGGAAAAAGAATTTATGTCCCTGCCCTTTTATGTTGATTCAAGGGTCCTTATTCCCAGGCCGGAAACAGAACACCTTGTGGAAAAGGCCCTTGAACTTTTCGGGGATATGGAAGAAGTTACCCTTGTTGACCTCGGCGCCGGCAGTGGGGCTATTGCTGTAAGCCTGGCTTATTACCTGCCCCAGAGCAGGATCCTTGCTCTGGATATTAATCCCGAATCCCTGGAACTCGCCAGGAAGAATGCCCTGCGCAACGGAGTGGAAGATAGGATCCGTTTTATACTTGGAGATTTACTCGATCCCATTAAGGATGAAGAACCGGTTCACGGGATACTTTCCAATCCCCCTTATATCCCCAGTGGAGAACTTGCAGGACTTTCTCCGGAAGTTAAAGCTCAGCCCCGGCTGGCCCTTGATGGGGGTTCTGATGGTTTGAGTTACTATTGCCGGATTGCTAAAGAAGCTTTTCCCCTGCTTAAAGGTGGAGGCTACCTGGGGTTGGAGGTAGGTTCGGGCCAGGATGATAAAGTTAGTAGAATTCTCTGGGAAAGAGGCTTTAAAGGTGTCGAAATTGAAAAAGATTACAGTGGACATAAACGCTGTATCTGGGCAAGAAAGGATTAAAAGTATTTAACACCAAATCAGAAATTACTGCAAAAAGGGGTAATTCGATATGGGAAAAAGGTTTACAATTCTTGCCTGCATTATTATTTTAGGGCTGGTTTTAACCGGGTGCGAACCGGGAGTTACTATTAACTTTGACCCGGAAAGGGTTACCGTTGACCTGGGAAAATCGGGTGAGGATTTGCCCGGGGAGATAAAATTCCAGGTGGCCTTTATGGGTATGGGAACCCTTGGATTAAATAACCTTGAAATTGAAATTAAAGATACCCATAATATTTTGGAAGGAGAGGAAGAACTTGCTTCCCTCGCCGAAATTCTTGAAGATCTTTTTACTTTCCTGGACGACGAAACTCCTTACCGGGAGAATGACAGTTATTTTTTCCGCCAGGAACTGGACTTAACAGTGCCTGTTCTTCCCTTCTTTGGGGCGGAAGACGAGGCCAATCAACTCCCTGGAAATATTGTCCTGCGAAGAGAAGCTCTCGAAAACCTGGAAGGCAGGTTGCTTGCAGGGGAAGAGCTGAAAATGAATATTGCTACCAGGTTTTATGGTCAGGGGAGAGTGCAGGCTTTTAGCAGCATGCTTTTAAAAATAATTGGCAGCGGCAATTAAAGAGAGGCTTAACCTCTCTTTTTCCATGTATCAGGAGTTCTTAAATTATTATCCTTTCCTTATAAAGGCAATTCAAACTGAACAGCGAATTTATTAGTTGTAAATAAGAAACCGCCATTTTGGGTTTGATTATTGCGAGGAGATTGCTATGGGAAAAAAAAGACCGGAGATATGGCCAGCTCCCGGAGGGGAACTGGAAGAAGAAAAACTAAAAAAAGCAGCTCAATTGCTCCGGGCAGGAGAACTAATTGCTTTTCCTACCGAAACCGTCTATGGAGTGGGAGCTGATGCCTGGTCCCGGCGCGCAGTGGAAAGGCTTTCCCGGGCCAAAAATCGACCACCCGATATGCCTTTTTCCCTGCAGCTTTCCCGGCCAGAGGATGCAGAAGGACTTACCTTAACTATTCCGGGTGCAGTAAGGGATTTAATTGATACTTTCTGGCCGGGTCCACTAACCCTGGTTCTTCCTGCTGCAGAAAAGGTTCCTTTCTGGATGCAGGGGCCGGGGGGGACTGTTGGCCTGAGGTTACCCGATGTTCTCGCAGCTCGCGAACTTCCCCGTTTTCTGGGAAGGCCCCTTGCTTCTACGAGTGCGAATCTATCCGGGAGACCCTCTCCAACCACGGTTGATCATGTTCTGGCTGACCTGGGCCAGGAAGTTGCCGTTGTAATTGACAGTGGAGAATCCGGCTGGGGCCTCGAATCTACCGTTCTGGACCTTACCCGCCCCCGGCAACCCCGAATTTTGCGCCAGGGAACCCTGGAAGCAGAAGCACTGGAAAAAATCCTAAAACAAAAAATTACCATTGTAACAACGTCAGAGCGCCCTCATTACCGCCCTAAGGTACCCCTCTTCACCTGCAGTGAGGAGGAAAAAGCCCTGGAGGTTCTTTCCCGGAGGGGCTATAAAAGGGTCTCGCTTTTATCACCGGGAGATCCTCTCCCTGGAATTCAGGATTTCCGTAAAATCAGGGGTGACCGGGAGGGAATTAAAGAATTCTACAGGCTTTTAAGGGATGCCGAGGAAAAAGCAGACGCCATTCTGGCCCGGCCTCCGGAAACGGGTCCTTATGCAGGCCTGATAACTCAGCGTCTCTTCAAGGCTGCCGTTGAACATATCGGAGG
>SKTZ01000055.1 GCA_007122335.1 Bacillota bacterium | reverse complement strand
TTTATCAGCTCCACTTTGAGGCGGGTTCATTCCCGGAAAAAGAAGCCAGACTTTTAAAAAAGGCCGGAATGGATGAAAGACAGATCAAGTTGAGCTTTTTCCTGCAGGTTGCAGATTTCAAGCCCTTAGAAAAAAACAGGTTGCAGTTCAGGGCGGTTAGGGAAGTTGGAACACCTTTTTATATTGATCTAATAGCAGAAGTTACCCGGGGCACTTTTGATCGGGAGGATCTTTCTGCAGTTGAAAGGCTCGGAGCCCAAAGAGCTGCAGAAGAATATTTTAGTACACTGCAAAAGATTGATCCTTCCCTCGAAAACTGGCTGGCTGGATTTCAAGAAGACCGCGCAGTGGGGTTGGTTATTCCCCAAATATTGAGTCCGGGCCTCGGGGCAATCAACTATATCGGTGTAGGTCCACATTTTCGAGGCTGTGGTTATTCAAAAGATCTCCTGGACAGGGGGATAAAAAACCTTCTGGAAAGGGATGTCCAGGAAGTTATTGCAGATATAGATGAAAAAAACCTGCCCATGGAAAAAGCTCTTCAGAACACGGGATTCGTGGAGAGAAGAAAAATAATGTTGTTTTCTTGTTCGTTATAAAACAGTCCGGAAAATTAATTCTGGGTTTATATTATGGAAAAATTATGAAAATTTTAAAAAAGGATTAAAGCGCTTAATGTAGAAAAAAGGAAAAATGGGTTTATTTAATTCTGATTTTAAACGAGAAAAAGATTAGCTTAAAATGGTTTCATTTACTGGATAGCTCTGAGAAGAAAACACAACAAGGAGGAGGTAACCATAAAAAAATCTCCAGTAATTTTAATATTGCTCGCCTTCCTTTTCTTTTTCCCGGTCTTTTTTTTGGTGGCCCAGGACATAGAGGAGGAAGTAAGTGGATTAATTGACCTGAGGGGCATTGATTGGGCTCGAGATGTAATCAACCTTGATGGGAAATGGGAGTTTTTCTGGGAAGAACTTCTTATCCCTGAAGATTTTAGCGAAAATCAGTTACCAAAAACCGGTTTAATTGAGGTTCCAGGGCCCTGGGAGGGTGTCGAATTAAATGGTGAGCCCCTTTCCCGAACCGGTTACGGTACCTACCGGGGTGTCTTCTTTGTTGAAGAAGCGGGTCAATTGCTGGGATTAAAAATTCCCGGGGTATTAAATTCCTACCGAATCTGGGCCAATGGTTTGGAAGTTGCTTCTGCAGGTGAGGTTGGGGAGAATAAAGAGGAGAAAACTTCCCATACCGTTCCCCAGACTGTTTTTTTTCAGGCTGAAGGAGATTCACTGGAGTTAATTATCCAGGTGGCCAGTTTTAATAGCGGTCCGGGAGGAATGTTAGAAAGTTTAACCCTGGGTCGTGCTGAGAATATTTTGGCCCTGGAAAACAATAAGCTTTCCTACGAATTTTTATTTTTGGGTGGGCTTTTGGTGCTCGGGTTTTACCACCTCATCCTTTTCTTTTTCCGCCATAAAAGAATCTCTCTTATTTATTTCGGTATTTTTTGTCTTTTATTGGGGCTAAGAACTATTTTTACCGCCGAGGGTATATTTTTCCGTTTTGTCCAGGATTTTTCCCTGGCCTGGGGCCAGAGAATAGAAAACCTTACTTATTTTTTAGCGGTAGGGGCTGCCGCCCTGTTTTTTAAAAATATTTTTCCCCGTTACCTCCCCCGGATCTGGATTGCTCTTAGTTTATCTTTTACAGCGATATTTTCCCTCTTGGTTCTTTTTGTTCCCACGGGATATTTAAGTTATTTCCGACCCGTTTTTCACATTTTATACCTGCTGCTGGGGGTTTTTGTGCTGCGGGCTCTTTTTCTGGGGACCTGGAAAAAACAGCCCGGATCTGCTTTCTTTTTAACCGGAACTATTGTTTTAATTTTTTGGGGAATTTATGAATTTCTTTTCCTGGGCCTTTTAAATGGTTCTCAGTTTATGCTTGGCAGCCCGGTTCTGCACGATAATCTGTTTAACGCAGCCCTTTTATTTTTTGCCTTCACCACTTCCCTGGGGCTCGGGAGCATTGGACTGGAAAATTTAAAACACCAGGAAGAATTTGTTGAAGATCTGCAGGAAAAAAATGAGGATCTGGAAATCCAGTTAATTGACCGGATCAAAGAAATTGAACAAGCAAATGATAAAATTGAACAGCAGGAAGGGGAAATTGCCCGGGCCCATAAGGCCCTGGAAAAAGTGTCGCTGCGAGATCCGTTAACTGAAGCGTGGAACCGCAGGTATTTGCAGGAAATGTTGGCCGGGGAATGGGAAAAAGGTGCAAAAGAGAAAACCCATCTTTCAATTCTCTTTCTGGATATTGACGATTTCCAGTTGTTTAACCAGAAATACGGGCACCGGGTTGGTGATGAACTTTTGATCAAGATTTCGGGTATTTTAAATGGTTTATCCCGTCGACCCGGAGAAATTGTTTCCCGCTACGGGGGAGAGGAATTCGTCTTTTTACTGCCGCAAACAACACAGGAGTGGGCAATGGAGATCGGAGAGCAAATCCGCAGGAAAGTTGAAGGCCTTTATTTATTCCAGGATAGTTCCAGGGGTTATAGGCCCGTAACAGTCAGCATCGGAATTGCCACCGCGATTCCAGATGAGAGTTCTATTCCCGAATCCCTGATTGCCCAGGCAGAAAACGCAATGTTCCGGGCCAAAAAAGAAGGGAAAAACCAGATTGCAACAGACTTTTTCTTTGGGGAATAAGCCAAGCCCCCGGAAACTCTCCGGGATTTCTTTCTGGAGAGGGAACTTTTTAAAGGAAAAAGCATGGAGTCTAAACCTCTTTGGTTTTTGTAAACTTTGTTTACCCAAAAGGAGGAGTACATGAAAAAACTTGATGAATTTCTTGAAGCAGGGGACGGAGAAAAACTTGCCGCAAGTGTATTTTTGCCCGGAGAAGGAAAATACCCCGTGTTGCTGGCAATGACTCCTTATGGGCGGGAGCAGCTGGCCCAGGTAGCTAAAGCTATGACTTCCAGGGGTTTTGCTGTGGTAGTCCAGGATGTCAGGGGAAGATATGATTCTACGGGTTCTTTTTCCCCTGTTAAACAGGAAAGAGAAGATGGACCTGCAACGATTGATTGGATTGAGAAACAACGATGGTATGACGAGGAAAAGGGAATTGGAATTATTGGAATTTCCTACCTGAGCCTGGTAGGCTTCCTCGCTGCTGCTAAAAGAAAATCAATTAAAGCGATGTTTAATGCCGGGGGGCTTGCTGATAGTTTTGATCTAACCCACCGGGGGGGTGCTATTGTGCTCCACCACGCCCTACCCTGGAGCATTATAATAGGGCATGGCAAAACCCAACCTGATCTTGGATCTGCAGACTGGGAAAAGGTTTTTAAAACCCAACCTCTGGAGAAGGCAGATAGGGTAGCAGGTTATCCCAGCCGGGTATGGCAGGAACTCTGCACCCATAAAATCCGGGATGATTTTTGGGAAGAATTAAGCGCCTGGCAGGAATTAAGAAATTTTGATTTTCCCATCCTCCATTTTACGGGCTGGTACGATATCTGCCTGGGACCTACCCTGGATATTTTCAATTATTTCCAGGAAAAATCGGAGTTCGAACAGCAGTTATTCATTGGACCCTGGAGTCATTCCGGAACACTGCGGAGTCCAAACGGTCTCGCCGGGATCGACTTTGGTCCGGAAGGAAAAAGTGATTTGTTTCAGAGGGGGTTAAACTGGTTTGCCCATTTTCTTGCAGGAAAAAAAAGGGAGAAAGAGTTACATAAAAAGCCTGTTAACCTTTTTATCACCGGGGAAAACAAGTGGCACTGTTTTAACCAGTGGCCCCCTGAAAAAGCAAAAGAAAGAAAATTATTCCTAAGAGGGGGGAGTTTGGGTTATAAAAAAGAAACCACCACCGGGGAAAAAAGCTTTATTTTCGATCCTGCCCAGCCCCCACAAACAGTTGGGGGAGCTGTGTGGGAGTTTCCTGCAGCAGGCCTTGAACCGGGGCCCCTGGATCAATCACCTGTTTCCCGGAGGGAAGACGTAATAACATTTTCTTCACCAAAACTAAAAGAAGATCTTACCCTGGCCGGGCCAGCAGAATGCAGACTTTTTGGCTCAGTTGATGGGGAGAGTGGTGATTGGGTGGTTAGAATAGTCGATTTGGCCCCGAATGGAAAAAGGCGCTGGGTTGCAGATGGAATTCTTCGGTCCCACTTCCGGGAAGGGCCCCGCAAGGTGGTCTCCATGGTTCCGGGAAGGGTGGAAAGTTTAAAAATTGACCTCTGGGCAATTGGCCATACCTTCAAAAAAGGGCACCGTCTTTGTCTGGAAATAAGTGGAGGTTCTTTTCCCAAGTGGGACTTAAATTTAATCGGGCTCCGGGAGCAAAATGTTAGGAAACAAAAAATCCACTGGGGAAAAGATTTCCCATCATATTTGAAAATCTTTGAGTTAAAATAATAAAAATGTTTCATCCAAAAGCAGGTTCCTGGCCTGCTTTATTTTTTAATTTTTAAATGGGCTGGAGAAATTTTGACAAAAATACCCTGAAAAGCTTGGGTAAAAAGGGTTTTCATATTTATGTAAAAAAAAGTAGTTTTGATAAAAAGGACTTTTACCCGGAAAAGAAGAATATAATTACAACTTAAAGTTTTAAAACAAAAAAGCTGAGGTGAAAACCGCTTAATTATGAGGGTACAAGCATTTAAGGAATTTTTTGGATGATACCTCTGGTGCTTACATATTTGGCATAATATTCCCGGGGGATTTTTTTCGGCGATTTTAGAAATAGTATATGCAATAAATATTCCAATTAAAGTAGCATATTGGATTTAAAATTAATAGGTGAAGCCTAATAGTTTTTAATTTAGCAAAATTACTGCTAATGGTTTTTAATATTCCCCCCAGAACCGTTTTAAAGAATTTTTGTAAAAAAAAGTTTAAACCTGGGAAAAATAGTTTGGAACTGTATTTTTATAAATTTCAGGTTTTGATAAGGAGGGGATGTGAGGAAGAAATTAATTGATTTGGTTCTTTTTACTTCAGGTAAATGGTTGGATTTATAAAAACTAAGGAGGATGGAAAATGCTGAAAAAAAGTTTATTAATAGTCCTGGCCCTGGCATTGGTCTTCGGTTTTACCCTTATTAATCAGGCTCCCGAAGCAACCACCGCCCAGACCAGTAACTGGAAAATTGGGATTATGACCGGAACAGTAACCCAGAACGAAGAAGAATTCCGGATGGCAGAACAGATGCAGGCCGAATTTGGAGAGGACCACATTATTATCACCACCTATCCTGACCGGTTTATGCAGGAGCAAGAGACCACCATCAGCAACATGCTGGAAATGGCAATGGATCCTGACACCAAGGCCATCATTATGGTTCAGGCAGTGCCGGGAACTGTAGCCGCAGTCGATAGGGTCAAGGAAGTCAGACCGGATATGCTCTTTATTCTCGGAGCTCCCCAGGAAGATCCTGACGTAATCGCTACTAAAGGGGATATTATCCTTAACACTGATGACCTTGGCCGCGGTTACCAGATCGCCGAACACGCCCATGCAATGGGTGCTGAAGTAATTGTCCACTACTCCTTCCCCCGCCACATGTCCATTGAAATGCTGGCCGAACGCCGCCGCATGATGAAAGAGCGGGCAGAAGAACTGGGAATTCGCTTTGTTGATGAAGATGCTCCCGACCCCACCAGTGATGCTGGTATTGCCGGAACCCAGATGTACATCAGTGAAGATGTTCCCCGTAAAATTGCCCAGTACGGCCCCAATACCGCCGTATTTGGCACCAACTGTGCAATGATGGAACCCCTCATTGCCAGAACTGTTGAAGCTGGGGGTATTTACCTGGTCCAGTGCTGCCCGAGTCCCTACCATGCCATGCCTGCAGCCCTGGGTATCAGTGTTCCCGATGATAAAAAGGGAGATGTACCCTGGATTCTGGATCAAATTAAAATTAAAGTAGAAGAGCAAGGCGCTTCCGGCAGAGTAGCTACCTGGCCAATCCCGGTAAACATGATGTATATCCAGGCTGGAACCTACTACGCCATTGACTGGATTGAAGGAAGGGTTGCCGAGCGTAATAACAAGGAACACCTGCTGAGTATCATGGAAGGTATTGCCGGTGGAGCTGTTAACCTGACCGAATATCCTGGAACCGACAATTACTATCTCTATCTCTCCGACCACATTATCTTCTAGATTACCGATGGAGCCTAAAGCAAGGTTGCCTTTCGGCAACCTTGCTTTTTAAATATTTCACGAGGAGGGGGAGAATGGGCGAACCTTTTTTGCTGCAGATGAAAAATATTGGAAAAAGCTATTACGGAACCCAGGTTCTCCAGGATATTAACCTGAGTTTGAAACCGGGTGAAATTCATGCCATAGTTGGCGAAAACGGGGCTGGGAAATCCACCCTGATGAATATCCTATTTGGAATGGAAGTAATTCATTCTACAGGTGGGTATGAAGGGGAAGTGCTAGTTGATGGGAAAAAAGAAGAAATTGAGTCCCCGCAGCGGGCCATGGAACTGGGAATTGGAATGGTTCACCAGGAATTCATGCTCCTGCCCAATTTCACAATAACTGAAAATATCAAGCTCAACCGGGAAAACCTGAAACCCAGTTTTTTAAGCAGGGTTTTTGGAGAAAAAACCAAACTTCTCAATTTTCCCCAAATGAATTCCGATTCCCGCAAGGCACTTGATAAGCTCGATATTGATATCGAGGAATATGTTATGGTAGCAGGTTTACCCGTTGGCTACATGCAGCTCACAGAAATTGCCAGGGAAATCGATAAAACCAATGTTAAGGTAATTGTGTTCGATGAGCCCACTGCAGTTCTCGCGGAATCCGAGGCGGATCGATTGTTAGAAGCAATGAAGAAAATTGCTGATGAGGGAATTGCTATCCTTTTTATTACCCACCGCCTGGATGAAGTATTGGCTATCAGTGATAATATTACCGTCCTCAGGGATGGGAGCCTTGTTGCGACAAAATCCGTAGATGAGACCGATGTAAACCAGATTGCAGAATTAATGGTCGGGCGGAAAATCGAGAAAATGGTTCACGGCGAAGAAAGGAGCTTTAAGGGGGAAACTGCCTTAAAAACCGAAAATCTTGTCGTGCACATGCCCGGGGAGAAAGTAAACGGGGTAGATCTTGAAGTAAGAAAAGGAGAATTTTTTGGAATTGGAGGCCTTGCCGGCCAGGGAAAAGTGGGAGTAGCCAATGGAATCATGGGCCTTTACCCCGGTAGGGGGAAGGTCTGGATTAATGGAAAACAACTTGAGCTTAACAACCCATCCAAATCCATGGCCCAGGGACTGGCCTATGTTTCCGAAGACAGAAGGGGAGTAGGGTTGCTGCTCGATTCTTCTATTGAATTGAACATTGTAATCACCTCCCTGCATAACCAGAATAAATTCCTGAAAAATTTTGGAATAATCCGCCTTCTGGATAATAAGGGTATACATGAACACGCATTGAAAATGATCAAAGACCTGGATATCCGCTGCACTGGACCGGGTCAGTTTGTGAAAAGATTGAGCGGAGGCAACCAGCAGAAGGTGTGTATTGCCCGGGCTCTAACCATGGAACCGGATATCCTTTTTGTATCCGAACCCACCCGGGGAATAGACGTGGGAGCTAAGCGTTTGGTCCTGGAAACCCTGGTCCGTTTGAATGAGGAACTGGAAATGACGATTATCATGACTTCCAGCGAACTTGGCGAACTCCGCAGTGTCTGTGACAGGATTGCCATTGTTAGTGAAGGAAAAATTGCAGGAATACTCAGGCCAGGCGATCCAGATAAGGACTTCGGTTTGCTTATGGGCGGAAAAAGGAAAAGGAGGGGAGCCTAGTGATTAAAGACTTTGC
>SKTZ01000030.1 GCA_007122335.1 Bacillota bacterium | reverse complement strand
TTTCAATCAGTTAAATTAAGGTTAGAACAAGGTTAAATAAAGGTTCTAAAAAAACTGAATCAAAGCAAAACCAACTAAAAAGGATATATTCCTTAAATTTCAACTTTCTTCAAAAAAACTAATAAAATTTGATTGAATTAACAAAAACAGAGTTTCTCCCTTTAAAATACTTAATAAATGCTTTCATTATTTGATTTTTTAGTATATAATAAGTTGGTATGAATATTTTTTTTAAAAGGGGTCTCCATCATGAGAACTTTTTTCCGGTTAAAAGAATTTTTTCGAGAAAACAAAACATATTACATTCTGGGTACTCTGGCCCTCATTGCCACCAACTCTCTGCAGCTTATCATTCCCCAGCTTCTGGGACGATTTGCCGACAGTATCGCCGAACGGCAGGTTGACCAGCGGGGAATTTTAATTTTCATCCTTATTCTTTTAGGCCTGGCTCTTTTAATTGCCTTCTTCAGGTTTCTCTGGAGAATTTATGTAATGGGCAATGCCCGCCGGATGGAATACACCCTGCGGAATATGCTATTTCGTCATCTACAGAGCCTCTCAACCGAATTTTTTAATCGTCATAAAACCGGGGATCTCATGGCCCATGCTACCAATGATATTCAGGCGGTTCGAATGGCTCTGGGACCGGGAATAGTTCTTGCTATTGATTCCCTGTTTTTAACTACTGTTATAATTGTGATGATGGTTACCACCATAGACTGGAAGCTTACTTTAATCGCTCTGCTTCCCCTGCCTTTCATGGTAGCAATTGTAACCCGCTTTGGCAAAATTATTCATTCCCGTTTTAAAAAAGTCCAGGAAGCTTTTTCTGACCTGACGGATCAAACCCAGGAAAACTTTTCTGGAATTCGAGTGGTTAAAGGTTTTGCCCAGGAAAAAGAAGAAAAAGACAAGTTCCGCCAGGTCAACCAGGAAAATGTTGATGCTAACATGCACCTTGTTAGAGTCTGGGGGTTTTTCATGCCGCTGGTTCAATTTATTTCCGCTCTCAGTTTTATTATCGTCCTGGGTTATGGTGGTATTCTTGTAATTAATGGGACAATATCTCTTGGTAATTTTGTAACCTTTAACAGTTATCTGGGAATGTTAACCTGGCCCATGATGGCCATTGGATGGGTTTTCAATATGATCCAGCGGGGAAAAGCTTCAATGGACCGGTTGAACACCTTATTTGCAAACAAACCTGAAGTCACTGATCACCCTGATACCCTACCAGTGGAGCAAATAAAAGGAGAGATTGAGTTCCGGAACCTCTCTTTTACCTACCCCGGGAGCGGTGAACCCGTTCTGAAAAACATTACTTTTTCCATACCAAGTGGACAAACTGTTGGGATTTTGGGTAGGACTGGATCAGGTAAAACAACCTTGATGAACCTTCTTCTTAGACTTTACAATCCCCCCCGGGGAACTGTTTTTATAGACGGAACCGATATTCACAAAATCCCCCTGGAAGCCCTCAGGGAAAATATTGGTTATGTTCCCCAGGATAATTTCCTTTTCTCCACTACAATCAAAGAAAATGTTGATTTTGCTTCCACTGGAAGAACTTTAAAAGAAATTGAAGATTACACAAAAATGGCCCAGGTTTACGATAATATTGTTGATTTCCCCAAAAAATATGAAACACTGGTTGGTGAAAGAGGAGTTACCCTCTCTGGAGGTCAGAAACAGCGAATTTCTCTGGCCCGGGCCCTGATCAAAGACCCCAGTATTCTTATCCTTGATGATAGCCTCTCTGCCGTAGATACCCAAACTGAGGAAGCAATACTGCAAAACCTTAAGGAAGTAATGGCAGATAGGACTTCTCTGATTATCGCCCACCGGATTTCAACCCTGAAAAACGCAGACAACATTATTGTAATTGAAGAAGGAGAAGTCACCCAGCAGGGCAGCCATGAGGAATTAGTGAAAGAAGATGGCCTCTACCGGGAGTTATACCAGAAACAGCTCCTTGAAGATAAAATGGATAGCGTTGGTTAATTGGGAGTGAAAAAACATGCAATATTTTCATGAAGAAGAACAATTAGGAAAAGCTTATGATGCCAGGTTAATGAAACGACTCCTGGCTTACGCCAAGCCCTACTGGGCCCTGGTTCTTTTTTCTATTTTCCTTTTACTCCTGATAACCGGAACCGAGCTGGCCAGGCCTCTTTTAATCCAGATGGCCATCGATGATCACATCAACGCCTATGATGTGCCTTATGTTGTCCTTCCAGCTCACGAAGCACCCGAAGAAGCTATTGAACTAAATGGCCGTTTCCTCTACCGGGAAGACTGGTTTGAAGTTGAACCTCCTCCCGGAGAACGTTTCCAGGTTATCAGAGCTGAAGGAGAATATTTCCTTATACCCGGGGTAATCAGTAGAGATACCCAGCGAGAAGTTGAAGAAATTAACGGGATTTATAACATCACTACTCCTGAAGAAAACTTTACTGGATTTCTCCTGGAGGGGGAAGAACTCCGTCAGTTCCGGAGCAAAGATATTAGCTCCGTTATCCGGCTGGGTTTAATCTTTCTTTTAATTATCTCTCTGGGTTTTGTTCTCAATTATGCCCAGGTCTATATGCTCCAGTATACAGGGCAGAAAATCGTTTACGATATCAGACAGGAACTTTTTGATCACATGGAAAACCTGCCCCTTTCCTTTTTCGATGGCAACCCGGTGGGGCGTCTTGTTACAAGGGTAACCAACGATACTCAAACCCTGCACGAAATGTACACGGCAGTCCTTGTCAACCTATTCCGGGATATCTTCATGCTGGTGGGGATTATTATCGTAATGGTAAGCCTAAACTGGCGCCTGGCCCTTATTTCTTTTGCTGTCTTGCCGCTAATCTTTGCTGTAACTGTTATCTTCAGGATAAAAGCCCGAGATGCTTACCGCCAGGTCAGGGTAAAACTGGCCCGGATAAACGCCTTTTTTTCCGAAAACATTTCCGGAATGAGAATAGTCCAGATTTTCAAACAGGAAGCCCGCAAATTCAAGGAATTTGACCACATTAACACCGATCACTTTAAGGCCTCAATGCGGGAACTAAAGGTTTTTGCCGTCTTTCGCCCTTCTATGGAAGTCCTTTACGCCATGGGAGTAGCCCTTATTTTATGGTTCGGTGGAGGAAGTGTTCTACAGGGAGTTCTGGAGTTTGGTGTCCTTTATGCATTTATCAATTACATGGAACAATTTTTCCGCCCAATTAACGATCTAACTGAAAAATATAATATCCTTCAGTCTGCAATGGCTTCTGCGGAAAGGATTTTTATGATCAAGGACCGGGATCCGGTAATTAAAGATCCCGTGGAACCGAAGCCTTTAACTACAGCCCGGGGGAATATAGAATTTAAAAACGTTTGGTTTGCCTACCAGGAGGATGAATGGGTTCTCCGGGATATAAGCTTTTCTATTGAACCCGGGGAAACTGTGGCCCTGGTCGGAGCAACAGGTGCAGGAAAAAGTTCAATAATTAACCTCCTCAGCAGATTTTATGATATTCAGAAAGGTAATATCCTCCTCGACGGTACTGATATCCGCAATTATTCAACCCAGGACCTGAGGAGAAATATTGGTCTTGTTCTCCAGGATGTCTTCATATTTTCTGGAACCATAAAGGATAATATCCGTTTAAACAACAAAGAAATTACCGACCAGAGGATCCAAGAGGTTTCTCGCCTGGTCAATGCCCACACCTTTATTGAAAAATTACCCGAAAAGTACGATGAAGAAGTTATGGAACGCGGTTCAACTTTCTCCTCTGGACAACGCCAGTTGTTGGCGTTCGCCCGGGCCCTGGCCTTTGACCCAGCAGTCCTGGTCCTTGATGAGGCAACAGCCAACATTGATACGGAAACTGAAATCCTGATTCAGGATGCTCTTCCCAAACTGATGGCCGGGCGAACCAATATTGTTGTTGCCCACCGCTTATCTACAATTCAAAACGCCGATAAAATAATTGTAATGCATAAAGGCAAGATCCGGGAGATGGGAAACCATCAGGAGCTTTTGGATCAGAAAGGTTTCTACTACAATCTCTATCTGCTTCAGTATAAAGAAGATTTCCAGGATGAAATTGGTAAAGCTTCGTCTTAAAGAAAAAAATAGGCCCCAGTATTAAACTCGGGCCTGTTTTTATTTTGCCTTTTAAAATCTTGTTAAATTTCTTCTATGGCTTCAGTGGGACAGGCTTCAATCTGTTCGTGGGCACAATCTTCCTCTCCAGCTGGAACTTCTTCATTAATTGCACGGGCCTTTCCTTCTTCGTCCCATTCAAAAACTTCCGGGCAAGCATCAACGCACAAACCACAGCTAATACATTCTTCAGCATCTACTCTGATCTTCATAAAAACTCCCCCTTGTATTTTTTCTGCTATATCCTTCTACTTTAACCTGAATATTCCTTCCCGGTAAAAAAGGACAATTAATTTTTTAAAGGAAAATATTATATATAAATATGGGAAAGAGGGATCGACCTTGGTAAAAGAAACCATTCTCCTGGTTGAAGATGAAAAAAATATTTTTGAACTGGTACAATATAATCTGCAGAAAGAGGGTTTTAGGATAATCTGGGCGCCGGACGGACAAAAAGGCCTGGATCTTTTCTCGGAGGAAAAACCCGACCTGGTCCTTTTAGACCTTATGCTACCGGGCATTGATGGCATCGAGGTATGCCGTCGTATTAGAGCCAGAGCAGGATTTTCAACCCCTATTATAATGCTCACCGCCCGCAGTGATGAAATTGATAAAATCCTCGGCCTGGAAATGGGTGCAGATGATTACATTACCAAACCCTTCAGTATCAGGGAATTAATTGCCAGGATAAAAGTCGCTCTCCGTAGAACACAGCCCGAGGAATCCGCGGAAAAAATCTCCCGGGGTGCCCTGGAACTGAAACCTGAAGAATTTTCGGCAACTTACCATGGTTTTAAAATTACTTTAACCCCTAAGGAATTTTCTCTCCTCTATCTTTTATGCAAACACCCGGGGAGGGTTGTAACCAGGGAAAATGCCCTGCAAAAAGTGTGGGGATACGAGTATTACGGGGATACCAGAACAGTTGACGTCCATATCCGGCAGATCCGGCAAAAATTGGAGCAGATTGCTCCGGATGACAACCCTATTGAAACCCTGCGGGGAATAGGGTACCGCTGGAGGGGTTAACCAATGACCAGCCTGCAACAGAGGATTGGCCTTGCTTATTCCCTTTTAATTGGCTTTGCTCTCCTTTTTCTTGGTTTTGTTTTGACTAACTACCTTGCAGATTTTTATATTGAATCCCTGGAAAGAAATCTCCAGGAAACCGCCCGCCTGCTTGCGCAGGAGGAAACATTAGACCACCGCTGGAACATCCCCCCTGATACCGACACACGGCTTTCGGTTATTGACCTGGGGGGTAATGTGATTTTTGAAAGCGAAAAGCCCGAAGAAGAATTGGAAGACCACAGCGGCCGCCCTGAAATTATCACTGCTTATGGAGGGGAAACTGGAAGCAATATTCGTTATAGCACAACGACTAACCAGGAAATGCTGTATGTTGCTGTCCCCATTTTAAGTTCCGATGGAGAAATACTCGGAGTGGTTAGAGTGGCAAGACCTCTGACCTTAATTAAAGAGAGGATTAACCAGATTAGACTGATTACTTTTTCCGCAATCCTTGTTATTCTTGTCCTTATCTGGATTATTGGATTTTTCTTGCTCCGTTCCCTGACCAGCTCCCTGCGCCAGCTCTCCCAGAAAGCCCGTTCAATAGGTGGAGGAGAATTCCCCCAGCCTTTTCCCATTTCCTCCCCGGATGAAATCGGCCAGCTGGAAATGGTTTTCAATGAAATGAGCCATAATCTCCAGAACCTTGTGAAAAACCTGGAGGGGGAAAAAGAGCGGACCATTAATATCATAAAAAATTTGCCGGTCGGCATAGTTGTTATTGGGCGAAAGGGAAATATTGAGGCCAGCAATTCTATTTTTTTCCGCCTATTAAACATTAAAAAAACGCCTCCGGAAGAAACTCATCTCCTTAATTTAACCCACGACCCGGATTTAATCGAATTTATTAAAAGCCTCTGGGACAAAACTGAAGGCCCGCAGGAAAAAGAGATTACCCTGGAAAACCCCTACCGACACCTCCATTTCTCTGCTTCAGCAATTGGGCCGGGGAACAAAAGTATGGTAATTGTCCTGCAGGACATGACCAAGATTAAACGCCTGGAAAACACCAGAAAGGAATTTGTGGCCAATGTATCTCACGAACTCCGCACACCTCTAACCGCAATCCAGGGTTTTACTGAGACTCTCCGCAGTGGAGCCTGGTCTGAAGAGGATGCAACACATTTTCTGGAAATAATTGAAAAAGAAAGCAACCGCCTTTCCCGTTTAATTGATGATTTACTTGTTCTCTCCCGCCTGGAAGCTGCGGACAAAATCCCCGGTGGTCCCTCTGATCTTGGCCAGTGTACCCAGGCCGCACTGGAGATTTTATCCCAGAAGATCCAGGCCAAAGAAATTATAATTAATAATTATATTCCTGGAGAATTACTGGTTGACCTTAACGAGGATGATTTGATCCAGGTAATTATTAACCTTGCCGGAAACGCCATTACCCACTCCCCAGAAAAATCAGAAGTTGATATTTCCGCTGGCAAACAAAAAAAAGAAATCTACTGGTCTATTACTGACCGGGGGCCGGGAATTCCTGAAGAAGACCAGCCCAGAATTTTTGAAAGATTTTACCGGGTTGATAAAGCCCGCAGTCGCTCTTCCGGTGGTACGGGACTGGGGCTGGCCATAGTAAAACACATCATCGAACGAGCGGCGGGCGGGATAACACTTGAAAGCACCCCGGGAAAAGGCAGCACTTTTACCATCTGGTTACCACCCTATGAATAATTTACACAAAATTTACAATTGACAAACCTGAAATTAACAACCCCCCTGTATAATCAAGTTAATTCACCGATACAGGGGGGTTTCCCATGGCTGAAAACGCATTCGATATCAGAAATTTGAGCCTCTGGTATGGAGATAAGAAAGTTCTTAAAGATATAAACCTGGCTATTCCTGCAACCGGGGTAACTGCAATAATTGGTCCCTCCGGTTGTGGAAAATCCAGTTTTTTAAAAACTTTAAACCGGATGATCGATCGAATTCCCATAGCACGCTGGGAAGGTCAGGTTTTTTTCAACGGAACCAACATTTTAAAAAAAGATATTGACCTTGTTGCTCTCAGAACGGAAGTGGGCATGGTTTTTCAGCAGCCAAACCCCTTCCCCAAAACCATCTATGATAATGTGGCCTATGGACCTCGAATTCATGGAAAGAAAAACAGAAACCAATTAAACGAAATAGTTGAACAGAGCCTCCAGGATGCTGCTTTATGGGACGAAGTTAAAGATAACCTCAAACACCCCGCCCTCTCTCTTTCCGGGGGGCAGCAGCAAAGACTTTGTATTGCAAGGGCCCTGGCTGTAAAACCAAAAATCCTGCTGATGGACGAACCCTGTTCGGCCCTGGATCCTGTTGCCACCGCGAAGATTGAGGATTTGATTGCAGAACTCCAGGAAAAATACCCAATTTTGATTGTAACTCACAACATGCAGCAGGCCGCTCGTATATCCGAGCAAACCGCTTTCTTTCTCCAGGGAGAAATTATTGAATTTGACAAAACCCAGACCCTTTTTACCAACCCCAAGGATCAAAGAACAGAAGATTATATAACCGGCCGGTTCGGCTAAAGCAGGAGGTGAAATCAATGCGCCAGACATTTGAACATGAATTGGAAGAATTATTCCAGGACATTCTCTACATGGGAGGCCTGGTAAAAAAAACAATACAGCAAGCTGTCAATTCCCTGAAAAAACACGACCTCGAGGAAGCTCAGGAAGTAATCGAAAATGACGATATAATAGATGATCTCGAGCTGAAAATTGAAGAAAAATGCATGTCCCTTATTGCCCGCCAGCAACCGATGGCTAAAGACCTTCGTCGGATTGGGACAGCCCTAAAAATAATTACGGATCTGGAACGAATTGCCGATCATTCGTCTGATATTGCTAAGATAACTCTCCGCATTGGGGAAGAACCGCATATTAAACCCCTGGTTGACATCCCGCGGATGGCAAATATCGCCCAGGAAATGGTTAATAAAGCTCTTGAAGCCTTTATTGATGAAGATGTTGAACTTGCTTATGAGGTCTGTAATCTTGATGATGAAGTGGATCACCTGCACAACCAAATTTTCCGCGAACTATTAACTTACATGCTTGAAGATGCCAAAAATATTAAACAGGGCACCCTCTTACTTTTCGTCTCGAGTTCCCTGGAAAGAATTGGGGACCATGCCACAAACCTGGGCGAATGGCTTATTTACATGGTAACCGGTAAGAGGAAGGAATTAAACGACTGAAATAAAAATTAAAACACTGATGAAGAAACAATACCTTCTTAAAATCCTGTAGCATAACTCCCAATTTGCAGGATTTTATTATTTTTAAGGCGAAAATTTACTTTGGAGGTGAAGATATGGCCAGAACTATATTAATATTTTTGCTCTCATTAATCCTTTTAACAGCCTGTTCTCCCGGTCCACAATATCAAGATGGCACATACAGTGCCTATTCCGAGGCCGATGATTACGGATACGCTCGGGCAGAAGTTACTATTTCCGGTAATGAAATTGAAGACGTCAGGCTGGAAGAGTTTACGGGTAAAGGAGAACCACTGGATTTTTCTACCTACCCCTATCAGCCAACGGTTGAAGGTGTCCAGGTTATAAAAGAACGATTTATTGAGGCCAACTCCGCCGATGTTGACACTTATACCGGTTCCACTCATTCCAGCCAGAAATATATTGATGCGGTAGAAAAAGCCCTTAAGATCGCTCTGGATGACCCGGAAGAAGAAATCGAAACCGATTTCTGGCCTGGGACTTTTTTGGGTACTGCAGAAAAACAAAATATCCGGGCTGTTGCCTGGGTTTCTATAAAAGATGACCGCATTATTGACGTTTTTTTTAACGAAGTTGACCTGGAAACGGGGGAATTTTTTGACTGGGATAACCGGGAATATGAAATACTACCCGAAGCCCGGAGGGAAATGCAAGAAAGAATTGTCCTGGGGGGCACCCTCGATGTAGATACCTTTAGCGGGGCTACGGAAAGCAGTGAACTCTGGTTACAGGCCGCAGAAAATGCCCGGGAAAAGGCCAGGATAGAATAAATTCAACCCAAAGGCTGGTTATTCCAGCCTTTTTTACCCCTGTCCGGGGCCATTAAAAATAAATAAGGTGCGTAAGGGCAAACAATGTGTTATAATAGGAGAATATTATAAAACGAAAGAGGTTAAACATGAAAAACAACTTTACAGAGCTGGGTATTACTGCTCCCATTTTGCGAGCAATAGAAGAAATGGGTTTTGTAACACCCACCGAGGTTCAAAAGCAAGGCATTCCCCATATCATGGGGAAAAAGGATTTGATTGTTCGTTCCAAAACAGGTAGTGGAAAAACAGCGGTTTTTGGTATCCCCCTTCTGCAGTTAATTGATGCACGTAAGGAAGGACCACAAGGTTTGATCCTTACACCAACCCGGGAACTTGCTGTCCAGGTGGATAGAGACCTTAAAAAAATCGCCAAATACCTGCCCCACCAAACAACGGCTGTCTACGGACAACACAGTATGAACGTTGAAATCCAGGCCCTGAAAAAGGGTCCTTCTATTGTCACCGGAACTCCTGGCAGAGTTTTCGACCACATCCTTCGTAGAAAACTGATCACAAAAAATTTACGCTACCTCGTTTTAGATGAAGCAGACAGGATGCTGGACATGGGCTTTATCGGCCAGGTTGAAAAAATCATTAAAAAACTTCCTACAAATCGGATTACCCTTCTTTTCTCCGCAACCATTTCTTCGGACATAAAGAAAATCTGCCAAAAATACATGCACCAGCCTACAACAATCGAAATTGATTCCCCCACTAAAACCGTGGAGACTGTTGAACAGGTCTATTACCGGATGCGAAAAAATGAAAAGCGGACCCAGCTTAACTACATTTTAAAAAGCGAAAACCCCCAAAGCTGCGTGATTTTCTGCAATACAAGAAATACTGTAGATCGGGTCCAGAAGTTTTTAACTGAAAAAGGTTTTTCTTCCCGGGCCCTGCATGGAAATATACCCCAAAACAGGCGGATGAAAACTATCGATCAATTCAAACAGGGCGGGTCTCCCCTGCTTGTTGCAACCGATGTTGCTTCCCGGGGTATCCACATTGATAGTCTTTCTCTGGTAATCAACTATGATGTTCCCCATGAAAAAGATAGTTATGTTCACCGAATTGGCCGGACGGCCAGGAATGGAAACGGGGGACGAGCAGTCACCTTTGTTACTGGCGAGGATATCAGGAATCTTTATGAAATTGAAGAGCACATCGGGACCATGATCGCCGAAAAAGAATTGCCCCACAACAGAAATACCCAAAACAATCGCTATTCCCGGTCCAAAAGCTATACTAAATAGACCCAATCTCAGAAAAAAAATGTAAAAAAAGATCCACGAAAAACCCACCGCCTTTTCCTCTCCCAAAAATGAGGATTGAGACGGTGGTTTTAAATTTGGGTCCATATTTGCTTCATTTACCATAATGTTCCGGTTAATTTATCCGACCCCATTTAGAAATTATAATCCAAGTTGCTCATTAATCAAAACAATTTCCATTTCAATATCATTCATTTTTTTCAGGTGAATTACCATGCCATTACAAATCCGGTCAGGGCTGGTACAATCATAACACCGATCGCCCCTTTTTGCACAGGGGGTCTGCAACCCAAGTCTCATTGCATTCTTTGGGGCTGCAATATTTCTGGCCCGCCAGATTGCCTTTTCAAGTGTGGGAACCAGTTTGTTAATCCCGATAACAAAATAAACCTTCTCATGGCCGAATAGGGAACCGGCCACACGATTTCCAGTACCATCAATATTTACAATCTCCCCCGTTGCCGACAGAGCATTCACCGAGGTAAGGTAAATTTGGGTTGACAGGCATTTTTTTGCAGTAGCAATAAATTCCATTTCCTCTGAGCAGTTTTGCGGATCGAAAACTTCATTATGAGTGGAGAGTTTTTGCAACATATTCATACTCAATAATGTAGCCGAATCTCCAAATCCCACTGTCTTGTTATCAATAATTTTATCTAAATATTCCCCGGCTTCTTCTGCCTTTTCAAAGTAAGCAGTTGCGTAACCTTTGTTTTTTAGCGTCTCCAGGATTTTTTCTAGATCCATTTTAACCCCCCCCCGAAAAATAAAATTTTCTATTAACTCTCGAAGCTCTGCAACAGGGCGTTATTTTTGGGATTCCTGCAAGAATATCTTGCCAAAACCAAAAGCGACAAATCGATTTTTATTGGTTTGAAAGGAAAGCATTTATATCTTCTGTTTATTTCTAACCTTCACCTGCCAAAACCAATTCCAGAAAGAAAGTTTTTCTCCTTCAATAATTCTCCCTCTTTTCCATAGAGAAATTATTCACAGCAGCCAAAATTGAACAATTCCCCATTAATGTTTTGGCATGCCCATTCAGGGGAGCTTCTTTTCTCAAATAAAAATTTTAAATAAATCAGCCAGTTAATAAATTTTAATTAGTTCATTATATTTATAATTTTTTCATTGTAATCCTTATCTGCAAATGATAGAATAAAATTGTAATCATTACAATTTTAAATCTTTTTTTTGAGGAATCTTATCTTCTTTTAGATAGGTAGTGATCCAATGCACCCAAGGTATGCTTTAGTAACCAACCAGCTTAAAAAACACCAGATACGGCTTTCGGATCGCAGGTTAAAGATCCTGGAATGTTTGTGTTATAACCTGGAACATCCAACAGTGGATCAGATTTATGTCAATTTGCATAAAGAGATTCCTACTTTGTCTAAAACCACCATCTATAATACACTCCACACTCTGGCCGAATTAGGCTTGATCAGAATCATAAATATAGAAGACAATAAAACCCGGTATGACATAATTACCGAAAGCCACGGCCATTTTAAATGCCAGACCTGTGGAAGCATATTTAATTTCGAGGTTGACCTGAAGTTCTTTGCGACAGACGAATTATCCGGTTTTAAGATTATGGAAAGAAACTTGTATTTTAAAGGTATTTGTCAAGAATGCCTTTTAAATAAAAATGATTAAAGGGAGGTTTTAATTTATTATGGAAGAATCGAAATGTCCAGTGACAGGTAAAACAAAAAAAGCTGTTTCTGGTAGTGGAACGTCAAACCGGGACTGGTGGCCAAACCAGTTGAACCTGAATATTCTCCATCAGCACTCAGACTTGAGTAATCCGATGGACCCCGATTTCAACTACGCTGAAGAATTCAAAAAACTGGACCTGGAAGCGGTGAAGAAAGACCTGTTTGCCCTGATGACTGACTCTCAGGATTGGTGGCCCGCTGATTATGGGCACTATGGACCATTCTTTATCCGGATGGCCTGGCATAGTGCAGGTACTTATCGCATGGGAGACGGCCGAGGGGGCGCAGGTTCAGGTTCCCAACGTTTTCCACCTCTCAGCAGCTGGCCTGACAACATTCTTCTTGACAAAGCACGCCGTCTGCTCTGGCCGATCAAACAGAAATATGGCCGGAAACTTTCTTGGGCAGACCTGATGATTCTTGCCGGCAACTGTGCCCTCGAGTCAATGGGTTTAAAACCTTTTGGTTTCGCAGGCGGACGAGAAGACATTTGGGAAACCGAAGATGATATTTATTGGGGGTCCGAGGACGAATGGCTTGGTGACGATCGCTACTCCGGGGACCGTGATCTGGAGAATCCACTGGCTGCCGTGCAGATGGGCCTCATTTACGTAAACCCCGAAGGGCCCGACGGCAACCCTGATCCCGTTGCCTCCGGTGTTGACGTTCGGGAAACTTTTGCCCGTATGGCCATGAACGACGAAGAGACAGTCGCTCTCGTTGCAGGTGGGCACACCTTTGGGAAATGCCACGGGGCCGGTCCTGCGACCCACGTGGGTCCTGAACCTGACGCTGCTGGCATAGAGGAACAGGGCCTTGGCTGGAAAAGCACCTTCCGCAGTGGCAAAGCAGGCGATGCGATCGGCAGTGGCATCGAGGGCGCCTGGAAGCCCAACCCAACAAAATGGGACATGGGCTACCTGAAAGTACTCTTTAAATACGAGTGGGAGCTGACCAAGAGCCCCGCAGGAGCCAATCAGTGGTTAGCCAAGGATGTGGATGAGGAAGACATGGTGGTCGACGCCCATGACCCGTCTAAGAAACACCGGCCGATGATGACCACTGCTGACCTTTCCCTCCGCTACGACCCAAAATATGAACCTATTGCCCGCCATTACCAGCAAAATCCGGAGGAATTTGCAGAGGCATTTGCCCGCGCCTGGTTCAAGCTGACCCACCGCGATATGGGGCCAAAGTCGCGTTATCTCGGCCCTGAGGTTCCTGAAGAGGACCTGATCTGGCAGGATCCGGTTCCAGAAGTTGACCATGAACTGATTGACGATCAGGATATTGCTGATCTTAAGAATAAAATCCTTTCTTCCGGCCTTTCTGTTTCACAACTGGTCTCAACAGCCTGGGCATCCGCATCCACCTTCCGAGGATCCGATAAACGCGGGGGAGCAAACGGTGCACGCATACGCCTTGCCCCGCAGAAGGACTGGGAAGTCAACCAACCGGAACAACTGAAGGCTGTGCTGGATGTCCTCGAAAAAATCCAATCAGAATTCAACAGTTCCCAGTCAGGGAATAAGAAGGTTTCCCTTGCGGACTTGATCGTACTGGGTGGATGTGCCGGGATAGAAAAGGCTGCAAAGAATGCTGGTTACAATGTTTCGGTTCCTTTTGCACCGGGGCGCACAGATGCAACAGATGAGCAGACCGACTCTGATTCATTCTCGGTGCTCGAACCAAAAGCAGATGGTTTCCGCAACTATCAAAAAGACAAATTTGCCGTATCGGCAGAGGAACTTCTAATTGACCGTTCCCAACTTCTGACACTGACTGCCCCGGAAATGACCGTTCTGCTTGGTGGTATGCGCGTATTGGGTGCCAATTACGGGAATTCCAAGCACGGTGTCTTTACCAGGAGGCCAGAGTCCCTCACAAATGACTTCTTTGTGAACTTGCTCGATATGGGCACCGCCTGGAAGCCAACAACCGAAGATAAAGAACTGTTTGAAGGTTATGACCGCAAGACCGGTGAACTGAAGTGGACCGGCACCCGTGTTGACCTCATCTTCGGGTCTAATCCCCATCTCCGGGCCGCAGCAGAAGTCTATGCCTGCGAAGACTCCCAGGATAAGTTCTTGCGCGACTTCATTTCTGCATGGAATAAGGTGATGAATGCAGACCGCTTCGACCTTGCATAAATTGTCGCAGAACTCTTTGGGGTTTTGCCCAGAACAGCGAAATTCTTCAAGAGAGTAAAGGTTAATAAATCTTAGATGAGTAAAGGGGCACTATTGTGCCCCTTTTTTCAACACTTTTTCTACCTCCTAAAAACACCAGAAATATTGGTTATTATAATAACTAAAAAGACTGATTTATGTGGCTATTTCCACACAAAGAGAGCAATTATTCCCACCGCGTGGCTCGGGAGGACAGAATTGTTGTCCTTAAACGATTTTTAATCCTGTGAATTAAAGCCATATCAATGGTTTTTTGCAATTGAGGTAGGCTGGAAAACCCAAGTTATTTTAACAAAAATCAAAAAAACAGTCCTAAAATTTGCTGATCTTAACCCGTTTTGTTATTGGTCCTTATTTATTTGGTATGCAGATATACCAGGCCGCCCGAACATCAACATTGATAACTTTGACCTCTGAAAAACACTCCCTCAATTCAAAAACACAGTTTTTCATTTCGGATTCAGCATTTCCGATAAAATTGAAATAGTCCCCTCTTTCTAACCATTCAATGATGGTCGTCAGGAGAGATCTTTTTTCATTATAATCATAAATAATAACCTTGGATTTCGCCACTCTTCCCATTTCAGCATACATCTGTTTTCTATCCTCTTTATTCATTCCGTGAGCAACATAGGAGGCGATGGCTACATCAAAAAATTTATCCTCAAAAGGCAGCTGTTCCAGGACATTGGCGCGAATAAAGCTTATTTCCTTATTTTCAGGCTTTTCCCTGGCAATCTTCATCATTTTTTCCGCTGGATCAATGCCGGTTACTTTCAACCCCTTTTCATTGAGAACTGAGCATAACGCACCGGTCCCACATCCGACATCGAGAACCGTTTTGTATTCTTGTAGATCCAGTTCTTTGTTGACACCTTCGATCACCTCGAAAAAGCGCTTTTTCTGCCGCTCATAAAACAAGCCATAGATGGGAGCTATCGAATTAAACAGAAATTCAGTGTTTTTTCCGCCCAAGGATGAACGCCCCCTTTCCAGTCCTTTCCAGGTTGATCAAAAAAAGACCATTCTTCTTCAGCAACCTGATAATTTCACTCCTGGCATTTTCAAAGACTTTTCCGCCGAAGGAAAAGGCCGCCAGGCTTTAATACCTTTGCGGCTTCAG
The DNA here is from genome assembly GCA_007122335.1 of Bacillota bacterium. Taxonomy (GTDB): domain Bacteria; phylum Bacillota; class Halanaerobiia; order B1SED10-174; family B1SED10-174; genus T1SED10-26. Next base: position 8,003 of record SKTZ01000030.1, on the reverse strand, counting down.
ACAAATATACAGGAACATTGGATGTAACGAGCAAATCAAATTCTGCATCACCATAACTCAAATCAGCAGCATTTCCAGTCTCAAACCTAATCCTTTTCTTACCAGTATCCTGAACCTTTCCCTTTGCAATATCAACCATACTGCTGCTTTGATCAAGACCTACAATTGAAGCTAATGGAAACCTATCCGCTAACATAAATGCAGCAAGCCCTGTTCCAGTGCATAAATCCAATATGGGTTTCGGGGTATGGGAAATCTGTTTTAGCCCATCTTGGAGTACTAAAAGAGAATCAATACCGCTTTCCTTGGCCTTAGAATCGTATGAATGACTAATCTTCTCAGGGAAGACAGCCATAGCCTTAAGAAATATTTTCGATTCCATAAGCTCTGGATTTCTGATAACCCATTTGATCAGAGTGGTCATCAGAAATTTTTGAAAGAAAATACTTTGCTCGTGGCAATCTTCTTTCCAGGAGAATCCGAAAACTCTTCATTTATCCATTTGCCTTCCCTTCTTCTCCTGCACTTTCCAACTAAGCCTTATCTGGGCTTTTCTCAAAATTTTATCCCTGAAAAAACCAATCAAAAAAAGAGCAGTAACCGTCAATAAAAAACTGAGGGGTGGGAATGGCAGGTATCTAAAAACATTAGCTGTGGGATTTTTTAGCAGTTCCAAGGACCAAAAAGAATCTCATTTGATTTTTTGTGGATTGACCAGTTGTATCCTTGTGGGGGTCAATCAACCAAATACAAATGCAATCAGAATAGGAGAATTGTATTTTTAAAGAATAAGGTTTCCAGCAATTTTTATAGGGTTCTTATTTTTCCTTTTCCTTAAAACCCCCTGCCGTTACTATCAGTTCCTATTGGCTTTTGATTTGTACCCCCATAATTCTAGCTCCATTAGTTGTTTCCATTGAAAGCAACGCTGGCTCCAGAAGAATACCAATTAGAGAGGAAAGCGGGGTAATTTTCCGTCCGACTTTTCGGGGTAAGACCAGTAGCATGGGTCACATTAAGTGTTAGACGATCCATCAAGTGAGGCATTGTCTGCCTCTCCAGCCAGGATTCGGTTTACAATATCCAGGACTGTTCCTTTGATTTCTTCTAACCTAGCATCCGCATCTTTTTGAGATTTTGCATTCACAGAAAAATAGATCTTCATTTTTGGTTCTGTTCCAGAAGGCCTTAGACAGAACCAGGAGTCGTTCTCCAACCTGAAGTGGAGAACATCAGATTTGGGTAGATCTAGGGGGAATGTCTCATTTTTTAAAAAGTTATAACTTTCTTGTGTTAAGTAATCCCCTTTTTCTCTGATTTTATATTCCCCGATTCGGGAAGAGCTATCCTTCCTGAACATGTTCATTAAAGATCCCATTTGCCTTAGGCCATCTTCGCCATCTAAGCGGATAGAAACTAAATCTTCCTTGTAATAACCAAACCGCTCATAAAGACCTATTAAAGCCTCAAATAAGGTAATCCCCTTCTCTTTATAATAAGCTGCCATCTCAGCTATTAACATGGAGGCTATTACGGCATCTTTATCCCGGACGAATGTGCCGGCCAGGTAACCAAAGCTTTCCTCATAACCAAATAAGAACTTTTTGTCCCCTGCTTCTTCAAACTCCTTTATTTTCTCCCCTATAAATTTAAAACCTGTTAAGGTGTCTACAGTTTCAATGCCATAATAGTCAGCTATTTTTCTCCCCAACTCGCTGGTTACAATGGTTTTAACCATGAGGCCATTGCTGGGCAACTTATTACTACTCTTTAGCTGGGATAAAATATAATCTAAAAGCAAAGCCCCCGTCTGGTTACCTGAGAGAACGACGTACTCCCCTTCATTGTTTTCCACAACACAACCTACCCGGTCACAATCGGGGTCAGTTCCTAATACAATATCCGCCTTGACCTCTCTGGCTTTATCTAAAGCAAGTTTAAACACCTCAGGTTCTTCCGGGTTAGGGTATTTAACCGTAGAAAAATTGGGATCAGGAACTACCTGTTTATCTACCAAATAGACCTTTTCAAACCCTAACCCTTTTAATACTCTTCTAATAGGTATATTGCCAGTCCCATGCAGGGGTGTAAATACTATCTTCAAATCTTTTTTATTCCCTTTATATAGGCTAAGAGCCTTTATTTCTTCAATATAATCTGAATCAATTTCCTCCCCTATATAACTAAAAAGATTTTTTCTAATTGCCCCTTCCTTATCCAGTTTTTTAACACCCTTAAAAATATCCACCTTATTAATTTCATCAAATAAAGCACCGGCCAGAGATGGAACTATCTGCCCTCCATCCTCCCAATACACTTTGTAACCATTGTACTGGGGAGGATTATGACTGGCAGTGATGACAATACCGGCAGTACATCCAAGCTTTCTAATGGCATAAGATAGTTCCGGGGTAGGCCTTATATCTTCAAACAAATATGCTTTAATCCCATTTCCGGCAAACACATAGGCTGTTTCCTCTGCAAATTCCCTTGATTTATGCCGGGGATCATAAGCGATAACCACTTTATGTTTATCTCTTTTCTCCCGCAACATATAATTTGCTAAACCTTGAGTGGCCCTTCTCACTACATAGATATTCATCCTGTTGGTACCCATACCAATTATTCCCCGAAAACCCCCGGTACCAAACTCTAAATCTCTCCAAAACCTATCATTTATTTCTTTTTCGTCCTTAATGCCCTTTAATTCATCCTTATCAATTTTAGCTACAAAAGGACTACTCAGCCATTCTTGGTAAGCTTTGTAGCATGGATCTTTACCAACCAATTCTTTCTTTCCTTCTACTCTGTTATAATCATCATCTACCCTGACTATATCATCTTCTCCTAAATAATCACCATTTTGAACCTCTATTATTTCTAGGTCTTCATTCCCAATGTTTTCTAATCTATGCAGAGATTTTACCGGCAAATAAATACTTTGATCCTTTGTTAAGTCAATTTCTTCTTTGTCTCTGGTTACTCTAGCTGTTCCTTCAACTACAACCCAGTGTTCTGAACGATGATTATGATATTGTAAACTCAGTCTTTCGCCTGGCTTTACCATAATACTCTTAATCTTGTAGCTATTTCCCTCTCTTAAAACAGAATAGCTACCCCAGGGTCGATAGACAGTATTATGCACCTTATATTCGTCCGCCTTCTCCTCTTTTAGCAACTCCACCACTTTTTTAACATCCTGAACTTTATCTTTTCTACTAACCAGTACAGCATCTTCAGTATCAACAATTATTATGTCTTTTAACCCGATTGCTCCCACCACTCTGTTTTTACCTAAAACTAAGGAATCAGTAGTGCCAACGCTGTATACTCTGCCTTTAATATGATTGCCATTATCATCCTTAGATAGCAAATTATAAATAGACTCCCAACTTCCTATATCATTCCAGCCAATATCTGCCGGGACAACAGTAACTTTATCCGACTTTTCCATTATGCCATAGTCTATAGAGGTTCCCTCTATTTTTTTATAAATTTCCCCTAAGTTGTCATAGGTATCATAATCTATTGACTTAAGCATCTCCGTCATTTCAGGCAAATGCTTTTCATACTCATTAACTAATGACCTTACTTTAAAGACAAACATACCGCTATTCCACAAAAACCTACTATCTTTAATAAACTCTTTAGCCTTTGCCAGGTTAGGCTTTTCCACAAAACTCCCTACTTTAAAAATATTATCATCTAACTCTTCCCCACAATAAATATAACCATATCCGGTTTCAGGCCTATCTGGTTTTATGCCAAAGGTAACTAACCCATACTTCTCTGCAGCATCATTTGCTTTTGACAAAACTTCCAGATACTTATCCTTTAATTCAATATGGTGATCGGAGGGTAAGACGGCCATAACAGCCTCTGGGTCTTTTTTATATAAATAAAAAGCTGCCAAACCAATAGCAGGGGCCGTATTCTTAGCAATGGGTTCATTAATAAAATAAGACTTGGACCCCGCAGCTATTTCCTCAAACTGCAGTTCCAAAGCTTTTCTTTGCTTATAATGAGTTACAGTAATTATATTTTCATAGGGAATCATCTCTTTTAATCTTAAAACTGTTTCTTGATACAAGCTCTTCCCTTTAATGGCTAAAAGCTGCTTCGGATAGTCTTCCCTGCTCCAGGGCCACAACCTCGTGCCGCTTCCTCCGGCTAATATGACTGCGTACATATTATCCCTCCGTTTAATTCTAAAAATATATAATAAACCGCCCAATATCTTTTGCCGTCACTCCGCCTACTCCAACGGCACCCCTCTTTTGGCTTCGCCTGAATGTTTTGCTTTTTTTCAACGTTAACTAAATACTCATATCTTCGTTCTCCCGGCGAATACGACCGATAAGTTCCCATCGATAAAGGGCGAGCAGGCCCAGAAGAAAGGAGATTGTGGCTTCTGCCCCCTTGTTTTTGCTTGGACCATCGGGACCAAGAGCGTCTGAACATGAACCGTTAGTCGGATGGTAAAGAGGCTTGCCCTTACGGTTGCGCCCCAGGTACCATTGAAAAGAGGCGTAGGCCAAATCCAGGTACTTTTCCTTCCCGCTTAATGACCTGGCCAGAAGAAAGGTCTCGGTCAGAGCGCCCGCATCTATCGGTTGTTGACTGTACAAGGCTTTCTTCTCTCCTTTGAAATACCAACCTTCATTGCCTACCATGTCAAAATAACCATCCTGGTACTGAACTTCAATTAGGAAATCCAGCGATTCCAGACCCGCTTTCAGGTAGGCCGGTTCAGAAAGATAGCGGTAACTCAAAAGCAGTGCCTGGGAAAGTCGAGCATTGTCATAAGTCAAAAAGTCTTCAAACCACTTCCAGGAATCGGTGGCATTCTCCTGGTAGCAACGCAAGAGTGAATCCGCTATAAACCGAAGACCTTCCTCCGCCGTTTTCGATTCGGGATGACGCAATAGATAAGTACCCAGGCCTAATGCACTGTAAGCCAGAGCACGGGTATGAGTTAGGCGGCTTATTTGAGGAATACTGTTCTCCAACAGCCTGGCAGCCAGCATTCCCTGGTCCCGGTTCTGCACCAGACTAGCTGCAGCACCCAACCCCCACAAACACCGACCAAAGGTGTCTTGGCTTATCTCTTGCGCTGGAAATTCTCTTTGGTAATTCATATAGTTTTGAAACCAGCCGTCGGGCTGCAAGGCATGAGCTAAAAAGGCCATGTATTTATCTGCCAAAGACAGCACTGATTCATCTCTAATCAGGTTATAATAAGAAGCGCAGACTACCAGGGCCCTGGCCGCATCATCTGCAGAATAATAGTGGGAATAGTCCAAAACTCCATATTTGGTATGCTCAAAAATACTCGTATCATCGGTAAGCGCCTTCAGATAATTCAGGTTGATGTCCGGCAGGGTGTAAACCCGGCCTTGTTGTAAATCTTTATCCTGGGATCGGGCGGTTACTTCTTCAAAAAGATCCACATACTGGCTGGAAGTGCGGCTCCAGCCCATTTGCTGGCCCAATATGTAGGCCTGCCCCGCCAGGGAAAGTCTTTCATGGGTGTTTTCCACCATGCGCATAATCGCCTCGGACATCATTCCGGGATCCTTGAAGTTTACCAGAATACCTCTGCCGCCGGAAAGAGCCTCCCGAGCGTGGAGGTAGGGAGTAGAAATAATGGCCTTACCCTTGCCCAGGGAATTACTCAAAACACCGCTGGTCATCTGTCCTTCAGAGTGATAGGGGCAAACCACCAGGTCCGCGGCACCCAGATAACTGTCCAGAGTATTATCGTCAACAAATTCGTTAACAAACTTTACATTGCGAGACAGTCCCAATTTTTCCACCAGGGACTGGAGATATTCCCGGTAACTCTCACCTTCATTTTTCTTTACTACGGGATGAGTAACCCCTAAAACAATATACAGTACTTTCGGATGCTTTTGAACCACAGACGGCAGTGCTTTCAACACTGTTTCAATCCCCTTGTTGGGGCTCAAAAAACCAAAAGTTAGGATTACAAAGTGTTCCGAGAGTTTCCTCTGGTTCTTGTAATAAGAAGGGTCGATATAAAAGGTATCGGGCACCCCGTGTCGAATCAGGTGGATCTTGGAACGAGGAATACCGTAGGTTTCAGTCATAACATCTATGGCCAAACTGTTCATTACCACCAGAGACTGGGAAAAAGCACACACTTCGATAAATGCCTTGTTCTGTTCAGGCGTAGGCTTTTCCAAAACGGTGTGGAATGTGGTTACTACCGGGGTACGCAAATAATTCAGAAACTCTACGATATAAGAGCCTTCTGCCCCACCAAAAAGTCCAAATTCATGCTGAAGTGATACCAGGTCAATTTCTGAAGAGTTTATAAATTCCGCAGCTTTGCGGTAATCCTCCAGTTTTTCTTGCTCGATCTGGTAAATTACTTTAGGGGAGTAATGATACTTTTCGTTATTGTTTAAAGCTATAAAACAAGTGGAATTACGGCCTGTAGTTTTTTCCAGTGCTCGACTCAAACTGGACGAAAAAGTTGCAATCCCGCATTGCCGGGGCAAACAACTGCTTATAATAGCAATTTTTAGCCTTTTTTTTACTTCCTGGGGGCTTCCCCTGGATAATAACATTAGCCTTTCCTCCTTTAATAAATAGCAACAAATAGCCGGGTTTAAGCAAGGTCAATCGCTGACCAATGCTATTATTCCCTGTTTCATTATATTAAACTCTTTCTGTGCTAACTATAACATATTTCGCCTATAACGTCACCTTCTTAGCATTACTACATAATGTAAATTATTAAGACAAAAATACCTGGCCGTATTAAACTTTATCAATCTTCTTTAACTATTTTACATATAACTTTTTTTATTTTTGTTTTTAGTGTTAATAATGGGAAAAGGTATTTATACCTGTTAGTAGAAGCCATTACTATTGCATAAAAAATTCAATAATTTCCCAGCCGAAGTCCACATAAAGGTTAAAGACTTAATAGCCTGGGGTTAGCCCTTACTCCACATCTTTACAGTCTATATACTAATTTCAATCCTCCGGACCATCAGTAAATGGTCTTCTTCTCCGACCGGGTATTGGATTATAAGGTGGATCTTTACCCCGGATTTAGTTTCTTTAAATCTGGCCCACGGAACTTTTCCTACTGCACAGGAATTCATTGCAGATTCAACAAGGATTTGTTATACTGAGTTGCCATCAATAAAGCCCAGAGATAGCTCATCCTGAAACATTTGGACATAGAGATTTTCCAGGCCTTCATCTTCATTCAATTTTTCCTAGTATCTGCAAAAGGTAGTTTCCCCTTGCACATCTCCGATTACTTTAAAACCAAGGCTATAAGGGGCGGGATAATTTCTTTTTTGGCCTGTTTTGATTCGATGTTTCATTTTTTCAGATAGAGAGGAAACATCAATTTGATCCAAAATTAGCTCTAATTTTGTTTTTCCTTGCAGCTCCATCAAAACTTCAAAGGTAAACAAAGGTTGTTGTCGAATAATTAAATTGACTTCACCTCTTTTCTTTGGGTCTTTTGGGGTTCACCATTATAATTGGAAAGGGAGGCGCGAAGTCTTTTTGTTTTATCTGAAAAGTTTGATATCTACAGGGTTTTGAAATTTGCTTGAGCAGAAACATATAAGAGAGGTGAGATAATTGTCGGAACTTGAAAACATCTATCAGCAAACATTATCCCCCGTGTTGGAAAAGGCCAGCGCCCTGGGAAACACTGAACTGGTGATCGGCATTCCCTTCCTGAGTATTAACAAGGACACACAGACTGTGTTATCCGTTCTGGAAGCGGGCCTCGACACTTTTTATCCCGAACTGAAAGTACTTATCGTCTGCGCCGTCAGTCCCTCCGTCTACAACGCGGATGCTTTTAAAAATTGTAAATTTGTGCAGGAAGACCGAATACTGATAAAACAAATGCACAAAAACCTCTCCGGACGAGGGTGGGCCATACGCACCCTCATGGAGATAGCGCACGGGCTCACGGCCGATCTGCTTATTCTCGATCCCAACCTACT
>SKTZ01000072.1 GCA_007122335.1 Bacillota bacterium | reverse complement strand
CGAAAGTGATATTATAAAAAATGAAAAACGTTCGGTTTTTTAGCTGTCTTAAGTAGATAATATTAAAGGAGGGGACTTCCCGGTGAATACAGTTGAAAAAGCCCTGATGCACGGATTGTTTGTTCACCTGCACCATAACATTGATCAGGCAATTGATTTCGGCCAGTTGGAAGAACTTAATAAGAAGGTAAGCAAGATGTGGCCTGGGGCACTCCTTGTTGGGCCTCATGACAACGATGATGCAGCCGTTTTTAAATTCCCGGAAATGGAAGGTTTATTTGTAGCAAAAATGGAAAGCCATTGTTCTCCCGGAGTGCCACGCCCTTATGATGCTGCAGCTACTGGAGCAGGGGGAGCCATGCGGGATGTGGTTGCAATGGGAGCCCGTCCTTTATTCCTTTTGGATTTTATTGGCACAAGACCTCTGGAGCAAGAAGTACTGGTTGGTCCCTGCGGTTTTAAAGGGGTTTGTGATTGTGGAGAATGTGAAGCAATGACCAGCGCCGACCGGCTAAACCTGATAATTCAGGGTGTAAAAGATATGTGCGAAACAATGGATGTTTTTATTGTGGGAGGTGGTCTTTCCACTTCTTTCAGCGATATTGTCCCCGCAATTGTTGTGGCTGTAGTTGGAAAACTTGTTACCGAAAAGCCCCTGACAAAACCAGCCAAAAAACCGGGGCACAGGTTAATTGTTATTGGTGAAACAGGCAAGGATGGAAATGATACCCTGTACCGGGCCGGGCTTGTTGATGAGATGCGTCCCGCCAGGGCCCTTTTTGCAGAAGAACGACGGGTAATGGATGCAACTATCGCCGCCTTTAAGACCGGCAAAATCAAGGCCTGCTCGGACCTGGGGGCAGCAGGAATTGGAGCAGCAGTATCAGAATCCGCCCGTTTTGGGGGGCTGGGAGCAGAAGTAGACCTGACAAATGTTCCTGTCCAATCTAATGATATTACTCCCGAAGAAATCCTGATTTGTGAAACCCAGGGGCGGATGCTTTTGCATGTGGAACCTGAAGATGTGGATGAAATTCTTAAAATTATAAGGGGTAAAGGAGTAGCCGCTGAGGTTATTGGAGAAATAACTGCTGGGGATAAAGAGGTATTTAAATATGAGGGGACAATAATTGCAAAAATACCCAATAAGCCAACACCGGAAATGATAGAAGAATTAAAGAAATAAAAAAGAGACCGGGGATTTTCCCGGGTTTCTTTTTTTAAACCTGAAAGTTTGGGAATTAAAAGGGGGGGTTTTTAGAACCTTTTAGGGCTATTCCTTTATTTTGCACAATTCCCCTCAGTAGGCGCCCCAGGATGTCAGACCCAGTTATAATTCTCTTTTTTTCGCCCCAAAGCAGAATAATATCCTCATCAATAACATCATCGGCCCCGTGCCGGGGGTTTACCTTCAACCGTTCTATTGTTTGACCCAGGGGAGTTTTTTCGTCCTCAATTATTATTGGGCGATGACAGTGCCGGAGGGGATTGAAATTATCGAAGTTAAACATTGCTTCCCGGATGAACTTGTCAGAATCTATTGCCAGTCGGGCCTTTTTTTCATTATCAATTAAGATCACCCATTTTTTCTGAGAGGCCTGGATTTTTTCCAGGAATTTATCTTCGGGAGTTTGCTTTATCTCCGGGAAAACTGGTTTCCCGTTTAAGAAATCCAGTTGAATTATACTGTTAGGATCAATTGGTTCTCCCTCAGCAAAAAGGGGTAGATCATCCAGAGCCAAAAAATTAAGGGCTCCTTTGCCTTCCATTGGGTCAATTTCAGTTTCTTCCGCTTGCATATGCAATTTAATCAATTCCCGGATATCCTTTTCCCTGAAGTAGGGAATGAATTCGGGTCCCAGCCATTTATCAAGGACAAGAGCGGTAGGCTTGGCGATGGGAAAAAGAATAATCTGGTAGAATCTTAGTAAAGGAGCGAGCCTGGCCCCAATTTTAATTGCCCGGCGGGAAAAATAGGCCTGGGGGATAATTTCGCCAAAGATGGTAATTAAAACGGTTGAAAAAAAGAATGCACCGATCCCTGCAAGAACAGAACCAGACAAAAGGGCGAGCAGTACGTTGACCGCTACATTGGCCCAGAGGATGGTAACAAGGAGAAAATTAGCATCCTCCCTTAGTTTTAGAACTTTTTTAGCCTCATAGTTTTCCTTTCCGGCCTCCAGTTCCAGGCGGATTTTGCTTACACTAAAATAAGCTAAATTCAAACCTGACAGGGTTGCTGATTGGGAAAGGCAGAGAATAATCCCAAGCCAAATTAATAGGGTCATAAAAAATCCTCCCGGGTTAAATTATATGCCCAACTGGTATTAATAAAAGGGAAATATTGATTCAATTATAAACCTGATTCAGGGAAAAAACCAGAAAATAATTTGAATCCGGGCAGGGACAAAAAAATTTCAAAACCGAAAAGGATTGGGAAATTGAGACTGAGGTTTTAGTATTACAGGAAACATTCACCCCCGAGACATTGTCCTGTAATTTGGACAACCTCAAAACTTCCGATCATAAATAGGGAAACCCTTTCTTTTTTACCTGGTTATTCCCAAAATGTGGATAGAAACGAAAAATGTTTAAAAATTTGGACAAAAAGGATTTTTTAGTTGTATAAAGTCTCAAACAAAAGAAAGAAAGTTATAATTCAACTCAAAAAGAAATTTCAGGCTAATAACCCTGGTAATTTAAATTAATAGCCAGGAAATGCAATTTTAATGATGGATTAAGATCAAAAGGAAAATTCCTCCGGAAATTCTTGAATTTTGGCCGGGAAATTAAAGAAACCAAATAAAGTTAGCCAGACAGGGAGGAAAAATACCGTTTAAGAGGTTATAGAAAAACAATAGAATTTTTTGGTACGATTATTGCAATTTAAATTAATCAGGATAAAAATTGAATTAAGCTCTTTACTAAAAGAAGATAAAAATGGGTCGATAATAAGCTAAAGTTTAATAACTCCTTATTTCAATTAATTTTTTGGCATTAAAAATTGGTTTCTCCCGCTCAATTTACTTCAGGTTTTCCACTAAATGCCCGGGGATAAACAAAGAAAAAAAGATGAAACAGAATAAGAATGGAAGGTGCAAATGGAGAAAATTCCGTTCCAGAAAATAATTAAAAATATTACTCCTGAAAAAATTGAACAATTAATCGCAGAAGGGTTTAATGTAAATGATAAGGATGAATATGGTCTTTTCCCTTTAATCTACGCCGCAATGAAAAACCAAAATCCCCGGGTATTAAGTGTTATTATTAAAGCAGGAGCAGATATAAACAGCAGAGGGAAAGGTGGAATTACACCTTTAATGGGGGCGGGGGCGAATAAAAACCCTTCCATTGCCCAAACGCTCCTGAAAGCTGGCGCAAAAGTAAATCAAAGAGATGAGATGGGAAGAACCCCTATTATGTTTGCAGCATGGAATGAAAATCCCGATGTTGTCCGGGGGCTTTATGAAAAAGGTGCGGATATAAACGCCAGTGATCAGAGAAAAATTACCCCTTTAATGTTTGCTGCTATGGGTAATAAAAACCCGGAAGTGATAAAGTTTTTTCTGGAGAAAAGGGTTAACATTAATGCCCGGGATCAAAATGGGTTGAATGCAATTTTGTGGGCAGCAAATAATAATAACAACCCGGAAATTCTTTTTGTTTTATTGGAAGGAGGGGTTAACCCCCAGGCTCAGGATGTTCAGAAAAAAACAATATTTGATCACTTAAAAAAGAATGAGAGTAACTGGGACGAAGAAATATTTCTCAGGTTAAAAAAAGCTTATTCCCAGGGATTTTGTAACCCCAAAAAGGATGTTTTGATGGAGTGGTTTTGTAGGGGCCTTAAAACCAGTTATTACTAAGGAACTCCTGGCTGATAAATTTTTGAATACAGGTTTTTAGGAAATAATATTGAAAGAAATTAATAACACTTTTTTGGAAGCTTTCAAGGAGTAAAGAAAACCATAATGAAGAGAGGTGCCGGAGTGAAAAAAATTAGAGCTGCAGTTGTGGGATACGGAAATATTGGTAAATACACTGTTGATGCTATTTTAGGCGCAAAAGATATGGAACTGGCGGGAGTGGTCCGCCGTAAGAAATCAATAAAAGAAAATGATAAATTCCCCTATAAAGTTGTAGAATCAATTTCTGAGTTAGAGGATGTTGATGTGGCCCTCCTGGGTGTTCCAACCCGGCTTGTACCCAGATATTGTAAGGAATTTTTGGCAATGGGGATCAACACTGTTGACTCTTATGATATCCATGACGTCAGGGAATTAAAAAAGGATTTAGACCAGGTGGCCAGGGCAAATAATACTGTAGCAGTAATCTCCACGGGGATTGATCCGGGAATGGGATCTCTGGCCCGTGCTCTCTTTAAGTTTATGGCTCCAGAGGGAATTACCCATACCAATTACGGTCCCGGGATGAGTATGGGCCATTCGGTTGCAGTGAAAGCGGTTCCAGGGGTAAAAGATGCTCTTTCTCTGACCATTCCCAAAGGACAGAGCATGCATAAAAGAGTAATTTATGTGGAACTGGAAGAAGGAGCAGATTTTGCAAAGGTTCAGGAACAGGTTAAGAAAGACGAATACTTTGTAAACGACGAAACCCATATATTCCCCGTGGCTAATGTGGAAGAAATGATTAACATGGGTCATAAAATTCACATTGAACGAGAGGGAGTCGCCAGCCAGGTCCATAACCAGCGGTTTGAGCTGAAAATTGAAGTCCAGAACCCGGCTGCTACGGCTCAGGTAATGGTTGCTGCTGCCCGGGCCAGCACCAGGGTAGCTCCGGGTGCTTACACCATGCTGGAGATACCATTAATCCATTTCATCGAAGGAGAAACAGAAGAAAATATCGATAAACTGATCTGATGTCGATAAGAAGGATATATCAAAAAAAGCAGGCTAAAAAGGCTTGCTTTTTTTTGTTGTTGATTTAGAGGTATATTTTTCACTTTAACGAATTAAATAAATGCAAAAATTTAAAGGATTGTCGGGGAAAAAATTGAAATTTTTAAATGCTTAATAGAAAATATTCCTAAAAAAGCAGGTGATCTTTTTGACCCAAACTTATATTAATGGGGAGCATATTTATTACGCTTTTCTGGCTGGAACCAACGAAGTGGTTAAAGCCAGGGAATTTTTGAACAGGATCAATGTATTCCCGGTATTTGACAGCGACACGGGAAACAATCTTGCTCATACTTTCAATTATATAGTTGACACTGTCAAACCCCAAAAATTCCTTGGTGGCACCCTTCGGGATCTGGCTGATGCCTCTCTAAGTGGGGCAAGGGGGAATTCAGGAATTATCCTGGCCCAGTTTATCAATGGTTTAGCGCGGGAAATTGGGGAAGAAAGACAGCTAACACCGGAAGTTTTTGCAGAGAAAATAACCCGGGCCGTTCCCCATGCTTATAGAGCTGTGTCTCAACCAGTTGAAGGAACTATTTTAACGGTTTTGCGGGAATGGGCAGTTGCTTTAAAAAAGGCCGGTGAAGAAACCGAGGATTTAATCAAAATGTTTTTCAATTCCTTAGAGGAAGCCCGGAGTTCACTGAAAGAAACTCCCAATAAACTCAAAGTTTTGAAAGATGCTATGGTTGTTGACGCAGGGGCCCAGGGGTTTGTTTTTTTCCTGGAGGGAATAGCAAGGCTTTTAGAAACTGGGAATGTTAAGGAGTTGCTCAAACAAAAAAGCCCGGAAATCGTTATGCAAGAATCGCTGGAAACGATAAGCGGGGACATAGATTTTCGTTATTGCTCAGAAGCTTTGGTAAAAGGAGAACAACTGGACCATGAAGAATTACGTAATGACCTGAAAAAATTTGGAGACTCTGTAATTATCGCGGGCACCGAGGAAAAAGCAAAAATTCATTTGCATACCAATAGGCCGGATGAGTTTTTCTTTCACCTGATGAAATACGGGAAAATACTCCAGCAAAAAGTTGATGATATGCAGAGGCAGTACCAGGTTGTTAACGAGAGAAAATATGATATAGCCCTGGTTACAGATTCAATAGCCGATCTCCCTCAGGAGTTTATTGATAAATATCAGATTCACCTGGTGCCCATTAATCTGGAATTAGAGGGTTCTACATTTCTGGATAAAGTTTCAATCAAACCTGATCAGATTTATTCAATCCTGGATGAGGTCAAAGAATATCCCACTTCTTCCCAGCCCCCTTTAAAAACTGTTGAAAAATTACTCGCATTTCTTTGCGATCATTACAAATCAGTCATTATGATTTCGGTTTCCAAGGAACTCAGTGGGACCTGGAATGTTTTCAACAACGCAGCACGGCCCCTGCAGGAAAAGGGCAAGAAAATCTCGGTAATTAACTCCAAACTCAATTCTGGGGCCCAGGGTTTACTGGTCCAGAAAGCAGCCCAACTTATTGATGAAGGTAAAAACCATGAGGAAATCAAAGAAAAACTGGAAGCTTTAATTCCAGGAACAAGGATTTTTGTAAGTGTGGCAACATTTAAGTATATGGTTCGGGGAGGCCGGGTGAGCCCAATGAAAGGGCTTTTGGCAAAGGTTTTAAACCTTAAACCCATTGTTTCTCTTGACGAGGAAGGGAGAGGTATTGCTTTTGCCAAGGCGTTTACCCGTCGTTCCAATACAAAAAAAATAGTCAGTATAGTTAAAGAGATCGTGGATAAAAAACCGGTTGGTTCCTACTGTATTGTTCATGCAGGGGCCAGGGGAAAAGCCCTGTCCTATAAAGAAATTTTTACCGGTATTATTGGTAAAGAACCGGAATACCTGGTGGAGATCTCTCCCATTGTGGCTTTAAGCGCGGGTCTGGGAGCGGTTGCAATCTCTTTAATGACGGGCGATGAAAAATAGCCTGGGCGAAACTTAAAGAAGGATTATTTGCTTAATCAAAACCGGAAAGAGTCTGGTTTTATGAGGATCTCCTTATTTACTGTGGAGAAAAAGTTTATTGCTCTGCCTTTCTTGCGGGGAAGATTGCTTTGGGGGTGAAGCAAAATGGGGAAAATAATTTCTTTGCTCAAGGGTTTTAGCGCTTCAATAATAATCCTGGCAGTATTGATTGGTTCAATTTTTATAGGAGCAGGAGCAGGGGCTTATTTTTTCATTTTGCTGGGACCGAATCCTGTTGAAGAATTAGAGGTATCAGATCTTCCCCGGGTCTGGTACAGGGTTCAAAAAGGAGATACTTTAGAGGGTATTGCCATGAAATTCATGCCCCGGGGATATAATGTTCAGAAATTCAAACAGGAATTAATGAGTTTGAACCGGTTGGAAACAGAAAAAATTGCTTATGACCAGTTAATAATTGTTTATGACGGAAGAAATGTCCAAACCAGCAGATGGGGTATGCGGTAGGAAGGAGCTTTTGAAATGATAGATCTTTTTTATCAGGCAGCTATTGTGGTTTTCCTTTATTTTTTTGGCTTTTTTTTGGTTGCCCAGATTTTGAAAAATAATTCCATTGTAGATATTGGCTGGGGTTTTGGTTTTATATTAATCACCCTTGTTACCCTTATTGGCAGCGGAAACTACACATCCCGGAGCCTTTTACTGGCTGTCCTCGTTATGGCCTGGGGAGGCAGGTTAACCTATCATCTGTTCCGTAGAAATTGGGGAAAACAAGAGGATTTTCGTTATGCGAAATGGCGTAAAGAATGGGGACCGTGGGTCGTACCCCGTTCCTTTTTTCAGGTTTTTATGCTGCAGGGAGTTATGATGCTGATTATCGGTTACCCCATTATTCTGGTAAACGCTGCCGATAAAACCGGGCTGGGTTTTAACGAAATTCTGGGGCTTTTAATCTGGGGTGTGGGGTTCTTTTTTGAAACTGTGGGAGACAGGCAACTGGCAGAATTTAAAAAGAACCCGAAAAACAAGGGGAAAATTATTCAGTCAGGGCTCTGGAAATATACGCGCCATCCCAACTATTTTGGCGAGGTTACCATGTGGTGGGGTATCTTCATTATAGCTCTTTCTGTCCCGTGGGGGTGGACGGGGATTATTAGTCCTCTAACCATAACTTTCCTGATGCTATTTGTTTCAGGTGTTCCGATGCTGGAAAAAAAATATAAGGATGATGAGGAATTCCAGGATTATGCTGGGCGAACCAGCAAATTTTTTCCCTGGTTTCCTAAAAGAAAAAAATGATGAGGGGGAGTAAATTTGCTAGCTATTTTAAAACTTTATGTCCTTACTTTTGCGGTTTTCCTTGTGATTGATTTAATCTGGCTGGGTTTGGTAGCAAGAGGTTTTTACCAGGAACATATTGGCTTCTTAATGAAAACGGATGTTAACTGGACTGCGGCAATAATTTTTTACCTTATCTTTATTGCCGGTTTACTTTTCTTTGTTCTTTATCCTGCTTTGGATCGAGGTTCTTGGGTTTTTGCCCTGCTTGCTGGAGCTTTTTTTGGTTTTATTACTTATTCCACCTATGATCTGACCAACCTTGCCACCTTAAAAGATTGGCCACTGGCAGTAACTCTTGTCGATATTGCCTGGGGAACAGTCTTAGGAGCATCTGTTTCCGTTATCAGTTTTTTCCTGGGGAACAAATTTTTTCAAATTTTTAGTTGATAATGAGATAAGGGAGGAAAAAGAGAAGCGGTTTCAATCTGCTTCTTTTTTAATCTCATTGGGAAAAATTATGTTTTCCTAATTTGGGCGAAGGGTTTTATTTGTGGGAGGGGAAATACATAGTTAAACTAAAATAGGAAAGGGGATCGGGATGGGGAAAAAAATTTTTTTGATTCTTTTGGGGACCTTGTTTTTGCTCGCAGGAAGCCTATCAGCTCAAGATGTGGAGGGAAGTCAGGATCACCCTCTGATTTCCCGTCTTCCGGACTCCGGGATTGTTTTTTACGAGCAGGTGTTTTACAACGAGTATGTGATTGCACTGGGTGATTGGGATCGCAGTGCGGAAATGTTTGAAGACAGTTTATTTGTGGGTGGGATGGGAACCAGAATAGTTTACTTTATTCCCGAAACCTATACTCCAAGGGGAATGTATTTGGAATATAAGACTGCCCTGGAAGAAGCAGGCTTTGAAATATTGTTTTCTGCTGATGACCTCAGCAATCGCTTTGGGGGGGGAATTACCACAACTACCAGTTTTATGGGAGGGCTCAGTTCCACAAGAAGAGGAGACCTGGTCCACCATATTAATAGCACCAGTGAGCCCCACTATATTGCAGCAAAAAAGGATTTGAACGGGGAAGAAGTTTACGTTGGAGTACTCCTTGGGGGAGGCAGTATTCACAGGTCAACTCCAGTTATTGTGTTGACTGTTGTAGAAGCTGAGGAAATCAGGGGCGACTTGATTGAAATTAATACCGAATGGGAAAGAGATGTTCCTGAAAGACTGGAAATAGCCCGAGATGATCCCGAGGGGAGCAGGGACCACCCTCTTATTTCCCGTTTCCCGGCTGCCAAGATCAGTTTTTTCACAGAACTGGAGTACGATGAATATGTTCTGGGGCTGGGTGCTTGGGACCGTAGAGAAGAGGAATTTGCAGAAAGCAAGCCTCTCGAGGGCAAAGTTACCCGGATTTTATATGAAATTCCCACTGACCGGACTGCTCTAGAAATTTTCCGTAATTACGAAGCAGCCCTTGAACGAGGCGAATTTGAAATTTTATTTTCCGGGGCTGGGGAAGAGGAACTGGGCCGGTTTGGTGAGGCAATGTATAAGGAGAGGTACTTTGCTTCGGGAGTTGTGGCTGGTCCTAGGAGAGGTGATATTGGCCATCACCTGGCTGGAGCAACCGACCAGCATTACCTTGCTGCTAAAACATCCCTCCGGGGGCAAGATGTCTACGTCAGTGTTTTTGTGGGAGGGGGCAGTATCCATACCCCAAACCCAATTGCCCTGGTTAATGTGGTGGAGGTAGATGTAATTGATCTGGACCTTCTTTCGGCAGGGGAATTAATGGAGCAAATCAGGGCAACGGGTAAGGCTCTGGTTTACGGAATTTATTTTGATACAGGAAGCTACGAAATTAAGCCGGAATCGGAGCCCATGCTGCAAGAAATAGCAGAACTTCTGGGGGAAAACCCTGAAATGCACCTGTATGTAGTTGGTCATACTGATGACCAGGGCTCTTTTGATTACAATATGACCCTTTCCCGCAACCGGGCCCAAGCTGTAGTGGACCGACTTGCATACCATTATGGGGCTGATAGGGAGAGGTTACAGGCAGTTGGAGTTGGTCCTGCAGCTCCCGAGTCAACAAATGAAACTGCCCAGGGACGTGCAACCAACCGCAGGGTAGAGCTGGTTAAGAAGTTAATGGATTAAGAGATTTCCAAATTGAAATCTAATTAACCGGGAGTTTTAAACTATTTTGAAAAGGGAAGGAGGTAGGATAGGTGAAAATTGAATTTAACAAGGAAGAATATCTGAAAATGCTTGATATGTTGAATATTGCTGATTGGGTAATCCATTCTTTTACAACTGGAGAAGGAGAGGATACCAGAGAATATCGGGAACTTCAGGCCAAAATCTTATCTTTTGCCCAGGAGTATGGGCTGGATGATCTGGTGGAACAATTCGAGGGAGATTATGAACCAACCAGAAAATTTGAAGATGAAAGTCCAGCGTTTGATTTTATTGAAGAATTTGAGGAAGAAGTTTTCTGGGATGAATTAATTGACCGCTTGACTCAGCGGGATATGGAAGAAAAGCATGGGGAAGAATGGCTCGATGATATTTTTGGTAATGAAGAATTGTTCCGGGACTACCAGCAAAAACTCTTGGAGTATGAAGAAGAATTTGAAAAGTATGGAGTGGATAGACTGAAGCTTTTAGAAAATGAAAATTAGTTTCAGATAAGTTAAGAAAACCCTGTTAAAAGGGTGAAAACAAAAATGAGTTTAGTTTTTGAGACAGAAATATCACCCCCAAGGGTGATATTTCTGTAATTATCGACCTAAAAATAAATGGTGTTTTAGGGGTTTTTAATAAAAAACTCGAAGTTGGGTTTCCCGGAAAAATAGAATAAAAGGAGATGAATTTATTTGGGAAAGTTTCAATCTATCCAGGTTACAAGGAAGTTTGCTTTAAATTTAAATTCATTGCCAGGGGAAGTTTTACCGCTGTTATGCCCCGTAAGGGAAAAGGAATGGATTCCCGGCTGGGATTTTGAGTGGATTTTTTCGAGAACGGGTTTGATCGAAGAATGTTGTTTGTTTAAAAACCAAGAGTATGGAGAAAATACTTTCTGGTTTGTTGCTGAATATGACCCCAGTAGCTTCAGGATTGTTTTTATTCAATTCGTTCCTGATTTACTTACTGCAAGATTTACTGTGCACCTGATAGGACAGCAGGGTGGAAAAACAAAAGCTCAGGTAGAGTATGTTTTTATTTCTCAGTCGGAAAAGGGAAAAGAGTATATAGAAAAAGAACTGACCCAGGAAAAACTGGGAAAGGAAATGGAAGCAATGGAGTTATTACTCAACGCTTTTCTGGGAGAGGGAGGTTAAAGATCTATTTGCTAGCCTTAACGTCTGCGCAGGACAGCTTTTTGATGACCCGTAAGCCCTTCTATTTCCGCCAGAGTTGCAGCAGCAGGGCCAATTTCATCGAAACCCTGCTGGGAAACTTTTAGGGTAGTGGGAAGCTTAACAAAGTCTAAAACGTTTAAACCACCGGAATAACGGGCGGTTGTATTTGTTGGAAGGGTGTGATTGAGCCCACTGGTGTAATCTCCCAGAACTTCACAGGTCAGATGTCCAATGAATAATGATCCAAAGTTTTTTAAAGCTCCACTTATGGCTTCTGGTTCTTCAACCTGTAGTTCCAGGTGCTCCGGAGCTTTTTTATTTGCTATTTCGACAGCTTCTTTTAAATTCTGGACAATAATTATCAGACCATTTTTATCCAGGCTTTCCCGGGCAATTCTGGCAGTTGAGAGTTCATCAAGCTGGTTTTGAACTTCTCTTTTTACTTTTCTCCCCAGTTTCAGGGAATCCGTTATCAGGACAGCAATTGCTTCCGGATCGTGTTCGGCCTGAGAGAGAATGTCTGCAGCAATTATTTCCGGATTTCCCGAATCGTCAGCAATTATCATCACTTCTGTTGGCCCAGCCAGGAGATCTATTCCAACCTGACCATAAACATGTTTTTTAGCCTGGGTTACAAATTTATTACCCGGCCCAACAATTTTATCAACAGCAGGCACTGATTCGGTTCCATAGGCCATTGCTCCGATTGCCTGAACTCCCCCAATCTGGTAAACTTCCTCGATTTCAAGTAGGTTCGCTGCAGCGAGAATAGCTGGGTGAATTCCTCCGTTGAAGGTTGGAGGTGAGCAGATAATTATTTTCTCCACTCCTGCTACAATTGCCGGGACCGCTCCCATGAGCAGAGAGGACACCAGTGGGAAAGATCCTCCGGGGACATAGACCCCAACCCGGGGAATTGGAATAACTCTCTGACCTACGAGGACCCCCGGTGAAACCTCCAATTCAAAATCACTGACCTGGGACAGTTGCTGACTGGCAAAAGTTCTAATATTTTCTACTGCTTGCTTACATGATTGCATAAAAAGGGGAGAAACCTTTTCCTGGGCTTTTGCAATTTCCGGGGCGGGGACTTTTAAACCAGAAAGTTTCACCAGGTCAAATTTTTCGGTATACCTTATAACCGCTTGATCTCCCTCGTTTTTAACATCCGATAATATCTTTTTTACCATTTTTTCATCAGGGCTTTCCTGGTAAGCAAAAAAGGAAGAACTTAAATTTTCTTTCTTGATAATTTTCATGGTTTACGCCTCCTCGCCAGCTCATTTTTTACTTCTTCCCAGGTTATCCCCTCCAGGTTTAAAAGAACCAGAAGGTGATAAATCAGATCAGCAGCTTCCCAGGTTAGATTTTCTCTGCTGGGGGCGGAAATAACCTCTCGGCTTTCTTCGATTATTTTTTCCCGGGCTTTTTCAGCATCCAAACTTGCTGTGTAGGATCCCTGGGGAGGATCAACCAATCGATTTTTGATTACCGTTTCCAGGTACTCTACCGAAAAAGAGCGAAGCCCAAAACAGGAATAGCTGTCCCTATGACAGGCAGGGCCTGTTTGCTCGACCGTGGCTAAAAGAGCGTCTCCATCGCAATCGGCACGGATGGAGATAAACTTCTGGAAATTTCCCGAGGTTTCTCCCTTGGTCCAGAGTTTTTCCCGGGAGCGGGAATAATAACACATCTGACCGGTTTTTAAAACCTGGGCCAGAGATTCTTTGCTGGAATAGGCCAGCATCAAAACCTGTCCCTTTTGATCCTGGGTTATAGTGGGAATAAGTCCTTTTTTCCAATCCAGAGTTGCAAAAAAAGCCTCTTCCAGAGAAATCTTACCCGTATAAAGGGCCATCCCCAGTTGAATGTTTGCTTCCATCCTGGTTAAAGTCCTGATTTCTTCTAGCTCGGAAATTCCCCCCGCCACGGTTATTTTCCCGGGGGCTAACTGACAGGCTTCTCGGAAAAAATCCATATCCGGTCCGGACATAGTCCCTTCACGGTCAATACAGGTAACCAAAAACTCGTTCCCGTATTTTTGCAGGCGAGTTAATGCCTGTTCAAGATTTAATCCTGTTCCCCGGGTCCAACCATGGCTCTGAACTTCTCCGGCTTTTACATCTACAGCAATTATAATCTGCTCCTTAAAAATTTCCCGGTTTAAGCTCTCCAGAAAATCCCGGTTAATATCCCCATCTTTAAAAGCACTGGTTCCAATAATGATTTTTTCAGCACCCATTCTGATTAAAGCACGAGCCTTTTCAACATTTCGAATTCCCCCACCAACCCGGCATTTTGCGACCTGGAACAGTTGGGGTAATATTCCTTCATTATTTCCATGGCCCAGGGCTGCATCCAGGTCAATAACGGCAACTTCCCCAATTTTATTAAATTTTCGAGCGAGGGCAACGGGGTTATCGTGTTCGAGGACTTTGGTTTTTCCCTGTTTGAGCTGCACGGCCTTTCCGCCCATTAAATCAATGGAAGGGATTAGCATCTAACCCGAACCCCCTTTTTCTCCAAATATTCCTTTATCTCCGGGATTGTGGTTTGTTTATAATGGAGCAGGGAGGCCAGAAGGATGGCATCTGCTTTTCCAACAGTGATCCCCTCGGCTAAATGCTCGAGTTTTCCTGCTCCACCCGAAGCAATTACGGGAATACTGACCCGGGAAGAGATTTCTTTTAATAATTCAAGGTCATACCCGTCCTGGGTCCCATCCCGGTCGATTGAATTCAAAAGAATCTCTCCTGTCCCCAGGGCCTGTCCTTCCAGGGCCCATTCGATAGCAGGTTTTCCAGTATTTTTTCGCCCCCCATGGGTATAGGCGTACCAACAATCACCGGAGAAACCAGCATCGATGCTAAGAACAATGCACTGTGAGCCAAACCGGTGAGCTCCCTGGCTGATCAGGTCCGGATTATTTAGGGCCGCGGTACATATTGCAACTTTATCTGCCCCTGCTTCCAGGGCTTTCCGCATATCTTCTGTTGATCTTATCCCTCCACCTACCGTGAGGGGGATAAATATTTCCCGGGCAACCTTTCGTACCAGATCCAGAACCGTTACTTCTTCTCGGGGAGAAGCTCCAATGTCCAGAAAAGTCAGTTCATCTGCTCCTTCCAGGTAATATTGACGGGCCAATTCTACAGGATCACCTGCATATTTTAATTCCTTAAACCTGGTGCCCTTGACTACCTGTCCATTATCAACATCCAGGCAGGGAATAATTCTTACAGTTAACAACTATATCACCATCCCAATCCAGCCAGTTTTTTAGTAATTGTAATCCTACCTGCCCACTTTTTTCGGGGTGAAACTGAACTCCCCAGATATTCTCTAAATGGACTGCCGCAGGGTAGGTAATGCCTTCATATTCTGCAAGGCCTAAAGTCCAGGGAGCAGAACCCTGTTCTTCAGAAACGTGGTAGCTGTGGAGAAAATAAAAAAAAGGTTCACCCTGGAGTCGGGAAGAGAGATAATTTTCTCTTACCCACTTAACCCGGTTCCAGCCAATTTGAGGAATTCTTTTTGCCCTGAATTTTTCAACTCGCCCCGATAGAACGCCGAACCCCCGGGCTTCTGGGGATTCACTACTCCGAGCGAATAATAATTGCATTCCGAGGCAGATTCCCAGGTAGGGGCGGTTACTTTCTATCCAGGCCTGTATCGGTTTGAATAGTTCTCTTTTTTTAAGATCATTAACTGCGGCTGCAAAGCTTCCTACTCCTGGAAAAATTAATTTCTGGATATTTTGCATGTCTTCGGGGTTTTTAATCAGTTGGGCTGGTCTTTCTAAATAATTGAGGGCGTTGACCACTGAATAGAGATTCCCGCCCCCGTAATCAATTATTCCAGTGGTCATTTAAAGTACCCCCTTGGTGCTGGGAATACTCCCCGGATTATCTGTAAAACTGCAGGCCATTTTCAGGGCCCGGGCCAAAGCCTTGAAAAGGGCTTCAATTTTGTGGTGGTCGCTTCGGCCGTAAAGAATACGCAGGTGGATGGCTGCTCCTAAAGAACTGGATAGAGCTCCAAAAAAATCAAAAACCAGATCACAGGGAAAATCGCCTACCTTTTCCGTTCCGGGTTCAAAATCGCAACAGAAAAAAGCTCTGCCGGAGAGATCTATGGCTGCCATGGCCAGGGTTTCATCCATGGGAAAAAAGAAAAAACCTGCTCTTTGAATTCCCTTTTTGTCTCCCAAGGCCTCTCTTATTGCTGTTCCCAGAGCGATTCCCGTGTCCTCAACAAGGTGGTGGGATCCCACATGCAGGTCTCCTTTTAAGGAAGCCTTGATATCAAACTGTCCGTGGCAGGCCAGGCTCTCGAGCATGTGGCTGAAAAAACCAAGTTCGCAGTCAATATCTGTATTTCCTTTCCCATCCAGGTTTACTGTAAGATTAATATTGGTTTCCCTGGTTTTCCTTTTTACACTTCCACTGCGCATTTTAAAATCTCCTCCAGCTCGTTAATATTTTCCAGGATCCTTCTTGCTCCTGCTCTTTTAAGGGCTTTCTGGTCTTCGCTCGTAAAATCAGGAGGGAGGCAGCCCAGGGGGATAAGTCCTGCAGCCCTTGCTGCCTTCATATCGTCGGGGTTGTCTCCGATATAAAAACCGTGTTTGCTTCCCAGTTCTTTTATTGCAAGTTCCAGGCCCAGAGGATCTGGTTTTCCCCTTTTTGAGGGGACATCATCCATAGTAATAAGGCTCTGGAAAAAGTGGAGAACTCCCATTTTTTCCAGGGTATAAATTGCTTCTGGCTTTGGTCTTCCCGTAACTATTCCCATTTTATAGTTTGCAGATAAACTTTCCAGGAAATCTTTTCTAATAAGGGGCTTTTCTTTATCAATTAAGCCGTCAAAATTATTCCCCAGGTAAAACTCCTGGAATTTATCAATTACCGTTTTTCTGGGAACTTCCAATCCCCTTTGCTCAATGAGAAAACAGGTTAAATCCCAGTCATTATTGAAACCTCCAGCCTGTTTTTGGGTTTGAATTTCTTTCCATTCAGGGAGGTTACTGCTGAAAAAACCAACAGTTTCCCTGATGGCCTGGAGATAAGATTGGTTAACATCAATCAGGACTCCATCCAGGTCAAAAAGGATTATTTTTGGCCTGATAATTTCTTTTAAGGCCTGTAAAAAAGCCAGGTGGTTTTCTCGAGTTCCCAGGCTCACGCGGAGATAATTCTGGAGGGGAGGATAATTTTCCAGAGAACGGACCAGTATTTTTCTTTCGGTCAATTGTTTTTTTATTTCAAGGGCATTTTTCCCGAAATTTACGAGGATAAAGTTGGTTTTGGTAAGTCGAACTTCTAAATCCAGGGAGGCGAGTTCTTTAAAAAGGAACTTTTTTTCTTCTTCAACTTTTTTAACTTCTTCCCTAAGGAATTCCCGATCTTTGAGTGCTGCAGCCGCTGCTATTACCGCAGGCCCGCTTACAGGATAGGGAGGGTTAACCAGGTCTAGTTTTGTTATATTTTCTTCCTGGGAAATTACATAACCCAGGCGAAGGCCGGCGAGGGAAAAAGCCTTGGAAAAAGTCATTAAAATAAACAGATTGGGATATTTATTAACCAGCTCAACAGCGGAATACCCGGAATAATGGTGGTAAGTTTCATCCAGCAAAACCGGAACATCTTTAAATAATTCAAGGGTCTTTTCAATGGTTTTTAGGGGGATTGTTTCTCCGGTGGGGCTGGCCGGGTTAATTAAAATAACAGCGCCGGGTTTGGTTTTAGCCAGCTCAAAAAGTTTTTCCTGGGGAAAAACAAGGTCCTTTCCATACTGAAGTTCAATTAAATCTGCCCCCCTTAATTTAAGTAATAGGTTGTACATGGAATAAGTGGGGGTGGTTAGAACTACCTTTTCACCTTCTTCAACAAATGCATCGAGAACAATTCGAATTGCCTCATCTCCTCCACAGGTCAAAATCAGGTTTTTGCCTTTAAGCCCGGTGTAATCTGCCAGGGCGGAGTATAAACCCTGGTAATCAGGATATGAATAGAGGTGTTTTTCCTTTAATTCTTTTAAGGCCTTCATAACCCGGGGTGAGGGTCCTCTGGGGTTTTCATTCATATCCAGGCAAATATGCCCGGCCCGGGGGATTTTAGAGACAGGGTAAGGAGAGAGCCCTTCAAGGGTTTTTCGAGGGCGTATCATTCTAAACAACAACCTTTCTGATTTCATATTCAAGAATATCTGTGGCCCCGAATTTTTTCAGTAGGGGGATTATTTTGGAGGCTTCTGAACGAAGGACTGCTGCCTTGACGGCAAAACCCTCTTCCTGATAAAGGGTTGAAACAGTCGGAGAGCGCATACAGGGAAGGATATTTACAACGGCTTCCAGTTGATCCCTGGGAACGTTCATTTCCAGCATGACCCTTCGCCGGGCGTCAAGGATTGATTGGAAAAGGAGAGTCAATTCGTCAATTTTTTCTTTTTTCCAGGGATCCTCAAGGGCTTTTGAATTGGCAATAAACCGGGTGGAGGAGGTGAGCAGGGTGCCGATTATTTTCAGTTGATTTTCTCTTAAGGTTTGTCCCGTGGAAGTATTGTCAATTATCATGTCTGCGTCTTCGGGGGGAAAAACTTCAGTTGCCCCATAGGTCCTTATCAGGACAAAATTAAATCCTTCTTTTTCTAAATAAGTCCGGGAAATTTCAGGGTACTCGGAGGCAACGATGATCCGTTTATTCTTTAAAACTTTGAGCGGGGTTTCTTTAGGGACTGCAGCTACAACCTGAACCGGGTCAAATTCCAAGTCCAGAATCTCTTGAACCCGGGACCCGGTTTCCAGTACCCAGTCAAAACCTGTGAAACCAGCGTCATGGGAGCCCAGTTCAATCAAGGAAGGGATGTTCTGGGGTTTCATTATTTTTACCTGGATTGAATCATCGCTGATAAAAGGCCGATAGCTTCGGGTAGATAGCCTGACTTCAATTCCTGCTTCTGCTAAGAGTTGAGCGACTTTGTCAAAAATCCTTCCCTTGGGAAGCATTAAATGTAGTGTGGACATTTACAACACCTCTTTTTAATTCGTTAACTAGACAGAGCATTAAAGGATAATACAAAACTTATTATAACAAAAAAACAGGGGAAAGGAAACCCCTATTTTCGAGGACAGAAAATTTATTGTTGTTTTTTATTCTGGCTCTGTTATAATTAAGATTATTATAAGAAGCATTAGAGAAGGTTTTTAGGAGGCAGAAAGATGATTAAGGAATTAAATATTGGTAATATAAAAATTCCCATCCCGATAGTCCAGGGTGGGATGGCTGTGCGGATTTCCACTGCCCCTCTTGCGGCAGCAGTCGCAAACGAAGGAGGCTTAGGAGTTATTGCCGGGACCGGAATGTCCCTGCAGGAATTACGCCAGGAAATAAGGAAGGCCCGCGAATTAAGCCAAGGGGTTATTGGAGTGAATGTTCTGTTCGCAGTAAATAAATTTGCCCAGCTTGTAAAAACTGCTATTGCAGAAAAAGTAGACTTTATAATCTCCGGAGCGGGGATTTCCCGGGATATGTACAGGTGGGGAAGAGAAGGTGGAGTTTCCATTTTACCTATTGTTTCCAGCGGGAGACTGGCCAGGATGGCAGAAAAATTTGGTGCTGCGGGAATAATAGTGGAGGGGAAAGAAGCTGGAGGACACCTGGGAACAGAACAGCCCTTAAAGAAAATTCTTCCCGAAGTAAAATCCATGGTAAATCTTCCAGTTATTGCAGCCGGAGGAATGGTTGACGCCCAGGATATCCGGGAGATTTTAGATCTTGGTGCCGACGGGGTCCAGCTGGGGACAAGATTTGCAGCGAGCGAGGAATCCAATGCCTCACCTGAAGCCAAGGAACTATATGTAAAGGCCGGCTCAGAGGAAGTCGACCTTTTACCCAGTCCGGTAGGTTTGCCGGGAAGGGGAATTGTCAACGCTTTTGCCAGAAGTATTATGGGCAATGGTAAACTGGAAATCGAAAATTGCTATAAGTGCTTGAAACAGTGTTCCAAGAAATACTGTATCATGGTTGCTTTAAATAATGCCCACGCTGGTGGAGACTACAGTAAAGCCCTGATTTTTTCAGGAGCAGGTGTAGGGAAAATAAAAGAGATTCTCTCGGTTAAAGAAATTTTCAAAGAATTAAAAACCGCTTTTTAATTATTACCCGGGGAAATTTTCCCCGGATAGAAGAATGGAAAAGCCATCCCCTTTTCAAGTTAAAATAGGGATGGCTTTGTTTTAATTTTAGGTTAAACAAGTTTTTCTATTGGAGAAATTCTAGGACCAAGGTGGGGATAGAACTCCTGGAACTGTTCCAGGGAAGAGAAACCATTCTGTTCGCCCCTTTTTTTAATTATTTTTTCCGCTTCTTTTTTATGAGTCAGGGACATTAAATCTATCAAAGGAGCTGAATTGAGGTCCATGATAAAATTTTCTTTTTGTTCGGTTATCCAGGGGCAGGGAGGGATCTGGCAGTTTTTATTTTCAACCCAAATAGGAGGATATAGGGCTTCGTCTAACTCCAGTTCGCCGGCTAAAACCTTTTTTGTAATTTCTTCTTTAAATCCCATTATCTCCTTATACCGGGCTTTAAAATTATCAATTTCAGCCCGGCGGCCGGTTAAATAAAAGTTGCTGAAAAGCTCCTGGGCTCGGGAAGATACAGTTGTATAGTGAGTTAACTCAAGGAATAACCTGTAGAGTTTATCTTTTTCCCCGGGAAAAAAAGAACCATAATTTTTAATAAATTCAATGGCCGGCTGCTCTGTATTCTCAAAGTCAATGTGGGCAATTGCGTATAAAATCTTTAAATAAAGGTTTTCCAGAGGGTTAATTTCATCGGGAGAGGTATTGAATTGTCTGTAAAATTCGGGGTTGGGGAAAGATTTCTGGAAAGTTTCTTCCCGGTAAAGGTAGTAAAATAGGGTTGAAATAAAACCTTCAGAGGCTAAGATCTGGTTTCCGCTTTTAACTCGTTCGGGCAAAAAAGCTGAAGATGTAATATAATCAAGGTGGAGTTTAGTATAATCGTCATATTTTTCAATTTCAGGGACCAGGCGGTCATAAACCAGACGATTATTGGGCACAACCCAGTATCGGAGCTGAGTTTCGCGGTAACCTAAAAAGGCATTTATATCAAGGGCACAATCCCAGAGTCGGTCAAATTTTTCCCTTGCGATTTCTTCGAGGCCATTCTGGTAAGAAACAATTTCAAGAGAGTTACCCAGACCTTCCATGAAGGAAGTGAAGGGATCCGTCATGCTGGTAATACAGTGGTAAACGTTGGAGCGCATTTTACTGGGATCAAAACCCAAAATATAAAGCCAGAGATGGGAGTATTCATGAGCAAAGATTTCTTCAAAACTACCGTCATCAATTTGCTCCCAATCAGTATTGAAAGCAATGTAAAAGAGTTCTTCTTTTTTTATTTCCTGGCCCTCTTTAAGAATTGAAAGTCCCCGCAGGGGCCGGGGATCGCTGAAATCGGTCATTATATAAAGGTCTTTTTCCACATTGTCCCCTCGGCCAGCATTTAAAAGGAAGTAATTGAGTTTTTCTCCGATGGATAAAAAGAGTGAACAGGGTTCTTTTCGCAGCAGAGGAAGGAGTTTTTTTGTTTTTTCAGAATCCGGGGGGATCTCCCGAACCCTGTAAACTTCTTTCCCTGAGCCAGTCCAGGATTTGACCCCCTTTGGTAACTGGCTATCATAAAAATCAAAATTACCCGCAGCATCTTTTATGGGCTCAACAAGTTTAATTGACATTAAATAACCTCCTTAGGCCCCTTTTGCATTTTAAGATAAATTTCTATGCAAAGTAAACTTTACCTGTAAAGGGATTTGGATTAATTTATGGAATTTTTTCAGGAGAGAAGTTATTTGCAAGGGAAGCTTTTTTCTGGACCATGCCAAATAAGAAATTGATTTTGAGGAGGAAAAAGATTGGAATTTAAAAAGGTTGCCAATAAAGGAGTTATGAGGAAATGCTATCTTGAGGGTTTCAATTTTCAGATCGATCCTTATTTCGGTTGTGAGCACCTGTGCTCATATTGTTACGGTTTAAATAGAGCAAGGTTTGACTGGGAAAAACAGGTGTTAATGTATGAAGACCTGGTAAAAGAGTTATCCCGAGAACTGGATGTATTCCCTCCTCAAACAATTTATATTGGAATGAACTGCGATCCCTATCAACCGGCGGAAAGTGAATATGAACAGACAAGGCAGACCCTTTTGCTTTTATCCGGGAAGGGATTTTCTACGTGTGTTTTGACTAAAAGTCCTTTGGCAACAAGAGATATTGAAATTTTAAAAAAGATCCCCAACGCTTCTATTGGCACCTCTTTAGCTTTTTCAGAAGAAGGAACAAGGGGTTTATTTGAAAAGAAATCTCCTCCCAAAATTGAAAGGCTGGAAATGCTCGGGGAGATGAAAAAAGCCGGAATTGAAACTTATACCTTGATTTGCCCGGTCATTCCTTTTATTACAGATGTTCCCCGGTTAATTGAAATAGCGGCCCCTTATTCTGATACAATCTGGGTTTATCCGTTAAAATTTGCATCAACAAAGAATCCTAACTGGCAAAGGGTGCGTAAGATTCTGGTAAAAAACTTCCCGGACCTTGTCCGAGAATTTACTGCGATTGTGTTTTCGGAAAATCATTACTACTGGGATGACTTGCGAGAAGAGCTTGAGAAAGTTAATAAAGGAATAAAAGCAAATATCCGGATGGAATTTTGACCGGGAAAGAAAAAGAAGGCAGGAAAAATGGAATTATTCCATTCGGACAACTTAACTTCAAAAACTTTGCTTGCCAATGAAAAAACAACGAGGAAGACAATTTTCCCTCCTGGTATGGGCTAACACTTTTTTTGAATAAACCTAAAAGGGAATGAAGGAATTGAATCTGTTTGGGAAAGAAATTTTAAATATCGCTATAACCCTGGAATGTGACTGCCAATGCAAACACTGTTACATTGAAAGCTTTGAGGGGATTTCGGATAAGGACCTCGGTCTCAAAACCTGGAAGGAAATAATCGATCTGTTTGTTAATAATGGAGGCAGGGAGGTTTGTTTTCACGGTGGAGAACCCCTTTTATATGAGAATATTGGGAAAATTGTTTATTACGCTTGGCAAAGGGGTCTGGAAACAAGCATAATCTCCAACCTGATTAGTCTTGACCATAGTCTTATCGAGGTTTTTAAGGAAACCCAGACCTATATCCTGACAAGCCTGGATGGTCCCCGGGAGAACTATTTTCAATTCAGGGGGCTGGATAAACTGGATCTAATTATTGAAAACATTGATTTGTTAAGAAAAAATGGCCTTTCTGTTCATCCCATTCACATTGTTCATGGAAAAAATTATTCGGATCTATCCTGGATTACAGAATTTTGTAATTCCAGGGAGATTAAAGTCGCAACTCTTAGTCCTTTGCAACCTATAGGGAGAGCAGCACAACTAAAAGATTACTGGCTTTCACCGGAAGAATTAGGGGAATTTATTGATACATTTACCCAACTCAATAAGGAGAACAAACGGGTTAAATTTGTAACCCAGAGTATTTTTAAACCGGGTGATCTGGGATCATTTACTGCCCAGGAAAACTATCTGAAAACCTATAATGACCGCTACCTGAATATATTTAATGATGGGAGTATTTTGCCTGACTTTGATCTTCCTGATATGAGAAATTTTTCACTGGGAAACATTACAGAAATCCCCCTGAAAATAAACCAAAAAAAAGAAAAAGCTTATCGGGAAACCCTTGATAAAGCTTTTATAAGGGGGAAATCAAAATTACAAAAAGGAATACCGATAAACTGGATTGAGGAAGTCCAGATTGCTGCGAAAGAACAGTTATCTCCTGACAAGCAGGGAAAAAACCTGGAAAAGGAAGAATAAATTATGGTTGGATTTAGAAAATATGGTTCCGCTCCTTATTCTGTCGTTTTATTGCATGGTGGGCCCGGGGCCCCGGGGATGATGAAATCCCTTGCCGAAATTATTTCCGCTGATTTCGGAGTTATTGAACCCTTGCAGTCGGAAAAAACAATAATGGGGCAGGTTGAAGAGTTGAAAACAATCTTAAACCGGGAGGGAGATCCCCCTTTTGTTTTGATTGGTCATTCCTGGGGGGCCTGGTTGGGTTACATTTTTGCCGCTAAAGAACTATTAGAACTAAAAAAACTAATCATGGTAGGTAGCGGGCCTTTTCAGGAAAAATATATCGAAAAAATGGTAAAAACAAGGGCGGGAAGACTGACTGAAAAAGAAACCCAAGATGTAAAAGAGTTGAAGGGTTTACTCCAAAAAAATCCTGGCGATAAAGAAGTTTTTGCTCGTTTTGGGGAAATAATGAATAAGGTTGACTCCTATGACCCCGTAACCCTAGAGAGTTCAATACTTGAATTTCAACCGGAAGTTTTTGCTTCAATTACGGGGGAAATCAATAAATTGAGGCGGAGCGGAATGCTCCTCAATTTAGGAAGAAAAATTAACTGCCCTGTGGTTGCCATTCACGGGGAGTACGATCCCCATCCCTATCAGGGGGTTAAAGAACCTTTAAACGATGTTGTTGCCGGCTTTTCCTTTTTCCTACTTGCAAACTGTGGACACACTCCCTGGAGAGAAAAAAAGGCGGGAGAGCAATTCCTGCAAATACTTTTTAAAGAAATCAAAAAATAAAAGACTTTGTACAGAAATAAACCCCCAAATGGGGGTTTATTCAAATATGACGGTTTCAATTTCCGGGGGATCCTCCAGTTGTTTTTTAACTGTACAGGCTTCTGCTGCTT
>SKTZ01000061.1 GCA_007122335.1 Bacillota bacterium | reverse complement strand
GAAGATCTGTTTTCCATTCAAGCCAGAATGCTAACAACCTATCACATGCGGGAACCCAGGGAATTTTATAATCGGGAAGACCAGTGGGACCTGCCCCAGGAAAGGTATGGCGGGTCTACCATCAACATGACTCCTTATTACACCCTGATGGAGTTGCCAGGGGAGGAGGGGCTGCATTTTATTCTGATGACTCCTTTTACCCCGGTAGGCAGAAACAATATGATAGCCTGGCTCTCTGCAAAATGCGACCCCGAAAATTACGGAGAACTGGTTCAGTATAATTTCCCCAAGGATCGGCTGGTTTTTGGTCCCATGCAGATCGAAGCCCAGATTGATCAGAATGATGAAATTTCCCAGATCCTTTCTCTCTGGGATCAGCATGGATCGCGTGTGATCAGGGGGAATCTACTGGTCCTACCAATTGGGGATACCGTTCTTTATGTCGAGCCGGTTTTCCTCCAATCCGAACAGGCTGAAATTCCCCAGCTCCGCCGGATTATAATGGCTACAGGCGAGAGGGTTGTCATGGAGCCCAACATTGAAATGGCCCTTGCTTCCCTTTTGGGAGAAAGAATCCCCGAGGAGTTAGAAGGGTTAATCGAGGAAGACATTTTACCCGGGGAGGAACTGCCCGAGGAAGAAGATATTACAGTTGAAGATGAGCTCCCGGTTTATCCAGAAACAGAACCGGGGACTCTGGATGAACTTATTGTTAAAGCTCAGCAGGCCTATCAAAAAGCCCAGGAAGCCTTAAAAGAAGGAGATTGGGCAAATTATGGTGTCCAGCAGGAAATTCTTAAGGATATTCTTGAAGAAATGGCTGAAAAATTAGAGGAGGCAGGTTGGGATGAACAGTTTTAATTTTTCCCGCCATTTTTTGCCCGAGCAGGGCATCTGGCTTTTCCACATGGAAACCCCAAAATTTAAAACAAATTCCCTAAAATGCATCCTGCCTTTACCACTGGATTTTGAAAAGGCTTCTGCTAATGCTCTTTTACCTTTTGTCCTTTACAGGGGTTCGGAGGATTTCCCCAAGAGCATAGATCTTATCCGGAAACTGGAAGACCTGTTCGGGACTGACCTGTCCGTGGATGTTCGCAAAAGGGGCGAATGGCAGCTAATTGATTTTTCCCTGGAAACAGTTAACAGTGATTTTTTGCCCGATAATAATGATGTTTTACCGGAGGCAATTAAAATTCTGAGCGGGATCCTTTTTAAGCCACTTTTTCAAAATGGTGGTTTTTCGGGAAATTATGTTGATGGGGAAAAAAGAACATTAGAGGAAGAAATTATTAATTTGAAAAATAACAAAATGGAATATGCCCTGGAAAGATGCTACCAGGAAATGTGCCAGGGGGAACCCTTTTCTGTATTCCGCTATGGAAGCCAGGAAAAAATACGGGAATTAACTCCCGAAGGGTTATATGAACACTACAAAAGGGTCCGCCAGAAAGCTCCTATTATAGTCTTTTTTGTCGGGGATCTTCCCCTGGATACGGTTAAAAAGTGGATGGTTGAATTTTTCCCATCCCGGGAGGAAGTTTATGAAATCAAGAAAAATGGCCTGGAAATTGCTCCCCGGCCAGAAAAAATAGTGGTGGAAAAGGATTCAATCTCTCAAGGGAAACTCAACATTGGTTATCGGACAGGTATAAATCGCCGGGACCCTGACTTTCCTGCTCTACTTGTGGCAAACGGGCTCTTGGGGTCTTTTCCCCATTCTCGCCTGTTCCGAACTGTTAGGGAAGAATACGGCCTGGCCTACTATATTTTTTCCCGGGTAGAATCAACCAAGGGGCTTTTGACTGTTTCTGCCGGAATTGATGCAGATCAGTTTGAAGAAACCGTGGATATCATCGAAAAAGAATGGAATAAAATAATCAGGGGAAAGATTAATCAACAGGAGTTTGAATTTACCCAAAAGGCATTATGCAGCCAGCTAAAAATCAGTGAAGACAATGCCTTTGATCTCATGGGGATAGAACTGATCAATGCCCTGAATTCTTTTGGCGAGCTCCGAGAAGAAATGATGAGGAAAATCAAAGAAGTGAAACCGGTTGATGTTGCCCGGGTTTTGAGCCGGGTTAAAAGAGATACAATTTATTTTCTTGAACCGAATGAGGAGGAAAATTAATGGCGGGCTTAAAAGAAACCCTGATCCAGGAAACTCCAGTGATTAAGGAATTTGAATCCGGATTGACTGCTGCTCTCTGGGATATTCCAGGATATCAAAAAAAATATGCTCTTTTAAATTCCCCCCTGGGATCAATCCATACTGGAGTGGAAGCAAACTGCAAGGAAGTTTTTATTCCCCAGGGGACAGCCCATTTTTTAGAACACAAACTTTTCGCAGATAAGGAAACCGGAAATGTTTTTGATTATTTTGCCTCACTGGGGGCTTCCTGTAATGCCTATACGAGCCTGGTCAGTACCAACTATCTTTTTTCAACCGCAGAAAATCTCCCTCAATGCCTGGATTTACTCCTTGATTTTGTACAGAACCTGTATATGACTCCTGAATCCATTCAAAAAGAAAAAAAAGTAATAATGCAGGAAATCTCCATGTATAAAGATCATCCGGGCTGGCGAGTTTATTTTAACCTGCTGCAAAACCTTTATTTTAAGCACCCCATCCGTAATGATATTGCGGGAACCCGGGAGAGCGTGCAGATAATTGATGAAGAGATTCTCAGGTTCTGCCATGATTACTTTTATCACCCTCAGAACCTGATCCTGGCAGTTATTGGGGACTTAAACATTGCCGAAATCACTGAAATTATTGCCCAGAATCAGAACAAAAAAGATTTTCCGGAGGTTTTTGAATTTAAAAAAATAAATTTTGAAGAGCCACGGGAAATAAGGGAAAAAGAAACCCGGGAAAAATTCAGCCTGGGTCAACCCATTATGCAAATGGGCTTTAAAGTTAATCAGCACCCTACCGGAGGGCAAGAACTTCTGGAAAGGGATTTAGCTTTTGCCCTTCTTTCGGATATACTTTTTGGGACGGGCTCTCCTGCTTTTTACGAATTATATGACCAGGGTCTAATCGATGATGGTTTTTCTGCTGGGTTTTCGGGGGAGGAAAGCTTTGGACACTTTGTCCTCGGCGGAGGAACCAATTACCCTGAAACGCTGGTGGAGAAATTATTGGAAATTTTAACCAAATCCCGGCAGGAGGGAATAAAACCAGAAGACCTGGAAAGATCGAAAAAGAAAATCTGGGGCGGCTTTATCGCCGGTTTAAATTCCCTGGAAGTCCTGGCAGGGCAATTTGTAAAAGATTACCGGCGAAACCTGGATTTAGCAGACCACTTTGCTGCCCTGGAGAGAATAACAATCGGGCAAATTGAAATGATTCTTAACGAACAACTGGATCAGGAAAAATCCAGTATTTCCGTAGTGGAGCCAAGGGAATGAAAACGATTTCCTTTTCCCAGAGTTTAAAACTTGAAGACCCCCTGTACATTGATCTCCGGACTCCTTCAGAATTCGTTCAGGGAACTATTCCGGGGGCCATTAATATCCCGATATTTACGGATGAGGAGAGAGAAAAGTTGGGATGGGAGTATAAAAACCTTTCTCCTCAGGAGGCGAAGGTTTCCGGCCTGCGTTTTATTGCCCCAAAACTTCCAGGTGTAATTGAAAAAATTGATCAGGCAAGAGCAAAACAGCCTGTTGTTCTTTTTTGCTGGCGGGGCGGGTTGCGCAGCAAGGGCATTCAACAGGTGAGCCACCTCCTTGAAATTGAAACCTATAGATTGCACGGTGGTTATAGAGAATTCCGGCGATATGTCCTGAATTTTTTAAAAAGATATGAACTCCCTGGTCCCCTGGTGACAGTCCATGGAATGACCGGGGCGGGAAAAACAAGAGTATTAAAAAAACTAAACCAAAATAATTTCCCTGTAATTGACCTGGAAAATATTGCTGGACACAGGGGTTCGGTTTTCGGCCAACTGGGAATAAAGGAGAAGGTCGGACAAAAAAAATTCGATGCTTTGCTGTGGCGGGAACTTTATCACCTGGGTAATTTTCCATTTTTAATCATTGAGGGGGAATCCAAACGAATTGGCAGTATTTATCTTCCTGATTTTCTCCTGGGGGAAAATAGAAAACAGGGTGTCAATATTTTCCTGAACACGGCTCTGGAAAAAAGAGCGGAATATATTTGGGAAGAATATTCTCGGGGAATGAATGAAGAGGATTTGCTTTGTAAAACGCGAAATTGTTTACTGAACATTGAAAGCAGGATAAAAGAAAAAGCTGGCAAAAGCGTGTTATATAATCTGGAACAGGCCCTGAACCGGAAAGACCTTTTTTCCTTTATTTTTCTCCTTTTGCGTGATTATTATGACCCCCTATACTACGGATATTTAAAACAGTTTGACAATTTTGACTTCCAGGTAGCGGGGGAAGATTGGACCCTTGCTGCAGAAGAAATTTCCGGGTTTCTAAAAAAGAGTTTTTCAGAAGAATAAGGAGGGATTCCAATGGCAAGAAAAGTGAAATACAGTGATTTAGATAACAGGTTTGAAAAGGCTTTGACTTCCTTTAAATCCACCAGTGAAATAGCCCCCCTGCAGGAAATGATCGGGCAGGACCGGGCTGTAAAAGCGGTTGAATTTGGGCTTTCAGTGCCGAAAACCGGGTATAATGTTTTTGTTGCCGGAGCACCGGGAACAGGAAAAATAACCTACATAAGAAACCACACCAATCAAAAAGCCAAAAAAGAACCAACCCCCGATGATTGGATCTATGTTTACAATTTTCAGGCTAATGATCAACCAACTGCAATTAACATGGCAGCTGGAAAAGGAAGAACCTTTTGCAAACAGATGGATCAGTTAATCGAAGAAGTCCAGGCTGAAATAAAAAAGACCTTTGAAGGTGAGGATTACGAGAGACAGAAAAGCGAACTTTTGAAGAAATATAAAGACCAGCAGCAGGATATTATGAGCGAGCTGGATGAATCTGCCAGGGAAAAAGGCTTTATTATTCAGAGAAAAAGCACCGGAATTTTTACAATTCCTGCAAAAGACGGCCAGCCCATGAAGCAGGAGGATTACGATAGCCTCAGCAAAGAAGAACGCGATAGACTTTCCAAGATTTCCCAGGAAGTCCAGCAGAAAGTTGCCGACGCCATGCGCCAGGTCCGCCAAATTGACCGGGAAGCAAAAAAAGCCATGGAGGATCTGGATAAAAATATAGCTCGTTTGGCTGTTGATGAACCAATTAATGAATTGAAAGAAGAATATTCGGATTATGAAAAAGTTATCCAGTATTTGCAGGATGTCCGGGAGGATATAATCGAAAACATTAAAGAGTTTAAAGAAACGGAGGAGGAAGAGCCGCAAATTCCTTTTTTAACCAGGCGGCAGGAGGACCCCCGTCGCAAATACCGGGTAAATCTATTTATTGACAATCATGATACAGAGGGAGCGCCTGTTGTCCAGGAGAGCAATCCCACCTACACCAATCTTACCGGAAAAACCGAGTATCGGAATAGAATGGGAACCATGGAAACAGAATTTACTCTTTTAAAACCGGGAAGTTTGCACCAGGCCAATGGAGGTTATTTAATTGTCCAGGCCCGGGATATTTTGAGTCATCTCAACGCATGGGATGCTTTAAAAAGGTCATTGAAAAACGAGAAGATTATTATTGAAAATATTGGGGAACACCTTGGTTTTATGAGCATCGCTGCTTTAAAACCCGAACCAATTCCCCTCAAAGTAAAGGTTATATTAATTGGCAGCCCCCGTTATTACAATATTCTCTACCATTACGATGAGGACTTTGCAAAACTTTTCAAAATCAAGGCTGATTTTGACATAGAAATGGACGCCAACGGGGAAAATGTTAATAAGCTGGCTTCCTTTATTGCAACTCACTGTCATCAGGAAGATTTGCTCCATTTTGATCGTGAAGGGGTAATATCAATAGCTGAATATAGTTCCCGGATTGCCAGCCATTATGGCAGACTTTCAACCCGATTTAATGAGCTGGTGGAGATAATTTACGAAGCTGAAGCCTATGCCAAAACTGAAGGGAAAAAACTTGTAGGCAGGGAAGATGTGCAAAAAGCAATAAAAGAAAGGACCTACCGTTTTAACAAAGTTGAATCCAAACTGCACAATATGATTGAAGAAGGAACCCTGCTTTTTGATTTTCCCGAAGAAAAGATCGGGCAGATAAATGGACTTTCTGTAAGCAATATGGGCGATTATCAATTTGGCCATCCGGTTAAAATAACTGCAAATACTTTTATGGGCAAGGCTGGAATAGTTAATATTGAACGCGAGGTAAAAATGAGCGGGCAAATTCACAGCAAGGGTGTCCTGATTTTAAGCGGCTACCTGGGTTATAAATATGCCCAGGAAAACCCTCTTTCTCTTTCTGCAAGCCTGACTTTTGAACAGATGTATTCTGGAATTGATGGGGACAGCGCTTCAGCTGCCGAACTATTTGCCCTTCTTTCCAGCCTATCGGAAATCTCGATTAAACAGAATTTCGCCGTTACGGGATCAGTAAACCAGAAGGGTGAAATTCAACCCGTGGGTGGAATTACCGAAAAAGTCGAGGGTTTTTACAAGGCAACTAAAGTTAAAGGGATAGAGGAAGGAGCAGCTGTAATTATTCCTGAAACCAACCTGAAAAACCTTCTTCTTTCGGATGAAGTTAAAAAAGCGGTAAAAGGAGAGAAATTCCAGATATACACCATAAAAACCGTCGACGAAGGGATCGAGTTATTAACCGGGAAAAAAGCAGGAAAAATCACTAAAAAAGGCACCTATACAAAGGGAAGCATAAACCAACTGGTAGCGCAAAAGCTTAAAGAAATGGCCCGGTATCACGAAAAAGAAGAGGCAAAGAAAAAGGAAACTGATGAAGAAGAAAACGGGAAGTAACAGAAAAGAGTGACTAAACGATTTTATGCGGGGCAATGTCCCCGCATAAAATCCTGACGCAAAAGGATTCCTTCAAGGCAAAAAAAAGAAAGGGGAAGTTTATGGAAGAGTTGGTTATAATTATTGTAATTCTGCTCCTCATTTTTGGGTTTGGGACCGTTCAAATCCCCATTGGGGTAAACTTTCCCCAGGAGCCTCAAGCCATTGGAAATATTACGGGTAATGAAAGGCTGACCTTCCGGGAAAAGGGTGATATTAACCTTGAGTTTCAGGGCCGGATCAGTGGAAATCCCAGGATTGATATCGTATCTGAAAGGGGAAGTGGCTATGTTCGGTTCAGGGAAACGATCACGGGCAATCCTAACCTGGAGATTAAAACTTATGCGGGAGAAGTTTATGTAGGTTTTGATAGGTTTATCGAAGGAAACCCAACCATAAGAATAGAAAGTGGCAGGAATGTAATTTTTGCCAATGATCGATCCACGATTCAAGGATATGTCAATAAGAATTTAATTGAAATTAAAGCCGGGGGAAGGATTTACTACGGAGATGATTCCTTTTTTAAAAGGTTTCGCACCGGTAATTAAATAAAAAATCCTGCAAAAAAAAAGAAGAAAACAACCAGAAAAAAACAGGGGTGAAAATATGGCTCGAGACAAGGCAGAACTATTTTTCCGGAAACTAAAAGATTACTATGGAAAACCGGGAACAGCTTTAAACTATTCTAACCCCTTTCAGTTACTGATTGCGGTTATCCTGTCTGCTCAGACCACAGATAAACAGGTGAATAAAATTACCCCCAACCTTTTTTCCCGTTATCCAACACCGGAAAAAATGGCCGGGGCAAGGTCAGAGGAATTAGAAAAGCTAATTAAAGGGATTGGCCTTTACAGGAACAAAACCAGGGCTTTAATAAATTGCGCCAAAAAAATTGTAAATGATTTTAGCGGAGAAATACCTGATACAAGAGAAGACTTAATGTCTCTGCCTGGGGTTGGGAGAAAGAGTGCAAATGTGGTTCTTGCTGTAGTTTTTGGTAAGGCCAGTTTTCCTGTTGACACTCATGTTTTTCGGGTTTCCTGGCGCCTGGGCTTAACCAGCGGAAAAACACCTGATAAGGTTGAGGAGGAGATAACTTCAATTTATCCTGAAGAAGAATGGATTGTTTTTCACCACCTGTTAATATCTCACGGCCGGACCATATGTAAA
Source organism: Bacillota bacterium (assembly GCA_007122335.1). Taxonomy (GTDB): domain Bacteria; phylum Bacillota; class Halanaerobiia; order B1SED10-174; family B1SED10-174; genus T1SED10-26. The sequence goes on along the minus strand of SKTZ01000061.1, from coordinate 16,199 downwards.
GCGAGAAAGCCTCTCTGTCCTGAATGCCCTGTAGGGAAAGATTGTCCTAGTTATCAGTCTTTTTAGTTGCTTCATCAATCATTTTATGGTATACTTTTTCTGGACAAATCTATAAAGGTGGAAGAAGGAAACGGGAGAGTTCCTAAATGGACACCGAAGGCGTAATCCAAAGTTGGGCCAATTTTGGAGAAACGCTCAGGTTTAAGGACCGTTTCTGGACAGAACTCTGGAGAGACCAGGTGAGGCTGGTCACCGAAGGGGAATAATAATCTCTCAGGTACCGGGGACAGAGTAGTCGGCCAAGTTGACTGCTGTGTCCAATTTTATTTTTTGGAGGTGTTTTTATTGACCAGTAAAACCCCTCTTTATGAGCGTCACGTGGAGTTGGGAGGGAAGGTAGTAGATTTTGCTGGATATAAGCTACCTGTTCAGTACGCCGGGATTATTGAAGAACATAAGGCAGTAAGGAATGGTGTTGGGGTTTTTGATGTTTCCCATATGGGTGAGTTTGAGTTTAAAGGGCCTCAGGCTCTTGAAGCTGTTCAGAAGCTTATTGCAAACAACGCTGCCAAACTTAAGGTAAACCAGGTTTTATATACTCCCATGTGTTATCCAGACGGGGGAGTTGTTGACGATTTGCTGGTTTACCGGCTGGGGGAAGACAGGTTCCTTTTTGTTGTTAATGCTGCAAATCTGGATAAAGACTGGAAGTGGGTTCAGGAAAACACCAAAGAATTTGATGCTGAAATTGAAAATCAATCCCAGAAAACAGGCCAGATTGCCCTCCAGGGACCCAGGGCCCAGGAACTTTTGCAAAAAATTTATGATCGGGATCTGGATAATATTAAGTTTTTCTGGCTGGATGCTGAAGGGAAAATTGCAGGACGGGATTGCATTGTTTCCCGCACCGGGTATACCGGCGAGGATGGCTTTGAGATTTATGCTCCGAATGAAGCGATAGTAGAAATTTTCGATGCGATCTGGGAAACGGGTAAAGAGTTCAATTTACAACCCTGTGGCCTGGGAGCCCGAGATACTCTCCGTTTTGAAGCAGGGTTGCCCCTTTATGGTCATGAATTGAGCCCAGAGATCAACCCTCTTGAAGCTCGACTGAAGATTTTTGTTGACCTGGAGAAAGATGATTTTATCGGGCGAGATGCCCTGCTTGAAGTCAGGGAAAAAGGAGTAGAAAGGCGAATCGCTGGTATTGAAATGAAAGACAAGGGAATTCCCAGACAGGGTTACCCCGTAGAAGTTGATGGAGAAGAAGTGGGATTTGTAACCAGCGGAACCTTTTCTCCTACCCTGGAGAAAAATTTAGGGATAGTAATGGTGAAAAAGGAATTTGCCCAGACGGGTAGTAATTTAAATATTAGAATCAGAAAAAGGTTGCTTGAAGCCGAGGTTGTAAAATTACCATTTTATAAAAGGAGGTAGTGATTTATGTATCCGAAGGAATTGAAGTACACAGATGATCATGAATGGATTCGTGTCGAGAATGGTAAGGCATATGTTGGCTTAACACATTATGCCCAGGAACAACTAGGTGATGTAGTTTTTGTTGAGCTTCCTGACGTAGGAGAAGAATTTGAAATGGGAGATTCTTTTGGGGTTGTCGAATCAGTAAAAACAGTTTCTGATCTTTTCATGCCCGTAGCAGGCAAAATTGTTGAAATTAATGAAGGCATGGAAGATTCACCGGAAGCAGTAAATGAAGATCCCTATGGCGAAGGCTGGATTGTTGCAATTGAGATTGAAGATAAAGGCCAACTGGATCAATTGATGGACAGCGAAGCCTATCAAAAAACTTTAGAGTAGGTGGTATAATGAATCATCAATTCCTGCCAAATAATGAGGAATCAAGGCGTGAGATGCTTGAATCTCTGGGCCTGAGTTCCATTGAAGAACTTTTTGGATGCTGCATTCCTGCTAATGTTCGCTTTAAGGGAAATTTGAACCTTCCCAAGCCCCTTTCGGAAATGGAAGCGAAAAGACTCCTGACCCAGATAGCTAATGTAAACCGCCCGGCCTCCTCAATGGTTTCATTCCTGGGAGGAGGGGTTGCCGACCACTACATTCCTTCGGCAATAGACCATATAGTTTCCCGCAGCGAATTCTACACCGCTTATACCCCCTATCAGGCTGAAGTGAGCCAGGGAACCCTGCAGAACATTTTTGAATTTCAAACTTTAATCTGTATGTTGACCGGAATGGATGTTGCAAACGCTTCTATGTATGACGGAGCATCTGCCCTTGCTGAAGCTGTATTAATGGCTTCATCTGCAACAAGGCAGGACAAGATTTTAATCAGCCAGACTGTAAATCCCCAGTACCGGGAAACGGTCCAAACCTATGCCCGAGCAACTGGATTGGAAATAGTTGAAATACCACATAAGGACGGGCAGACAGACCTTGAGGCCATGGAAAAAGAAATTGATGACAAAACTGCTGCTATTGCCTTCCAGAGTCCCAACTTTTTTGGGATAATTGAAGATCCATTCCCGATAAGCAAGCTAAAAGAAAAAGGGAAAAAGACTCTCCTGATCAGTGTTGTTGATCCCCTATCCCTCGGAATTGTGGTTCCTCCTGGAGATTACGATTGTGATATTGTCCTGGGCGAGGGACAACCCCTGGGGAACCCGGTTTCCTTTGGTGGTCCGCATCTCGGTTTTTTTGCCGCTACAGATAAGTTAATTCGGAAAATGCCGGGTCGCTTAATCGGCCAAACCAAAGATGTTGATGGGAAGAGGGGTTTTGTCATGACCCTGCAGACCCGGGAACAACATATCCGCCGGCACAGGGCTACATCAAATATCTGTACAAACCAGGCTTTAAATGCCCTTGCTGCTGCAGCTTATCTGAACCTGATGGGGAAAAAAGGGATTCAGGAAGTTGCCCAACAATGTCTGCAAAAAGCCAATTATTTAAAAGAAAAAATTGATAACCTGCCCGGTTATTCAATTCCCTTTAATGGGCCAATCTTTAAGGAGTTTGCAGTAAAAGCCAACAGGCCTTTTGCAGAAATCCAGAAGGTCATGGTTGAAAAAGGATTCTTGCCGGGAATCCATCTCCAGCCATATTATGATGGCATGGATGACTGGTTTTTGGTGTGTGTAACAGAAAACAGGACCCGGGAAGAAATGGACCGATTTGCGGCCGGATTGGAGGGAGTTTAAATGAAAAATAGGGACTTGATTTTTGAAAAAAGCCGTCCGGGGAAAGTTGGATATTCCCTTCCTGAGCTGGATGTTCCCCAGAAAGATAATATCCTTCCGGATAATCTTAAAAGGAAAGAACCTGCTCCCCTACCAGAAGTTGCTGAGGGGGAAGTTATCAGGCACTATATTAACCTGTCTCAGTTAAATCATAGTGTGGACAATGGGTTCTACCCGCTGGGATCCTGTACAATGAAATATAATCCAAAAATTAACGAAGATATTTCCCGACTTCCAGGATTTGCAGGACTCCACCCCTATCAGTCTGAGGATATGACCCAGGGTGCCCTGAAAATTATGGCTGAACTGGAAAAGTATCTGTGTGAAATTGGAGGGATGGATCGGGTTACCCTGCAACCTGCAGCCGGGGCTCACGGAGAGTTAACTGGTTTAATGCTGATACGGGCTTATCACAAACATCGCGGGCAGGAGCAGCGCAAGAAAATAATCATTCCCGATTCCGGTCACGGAACCAACCCTGCCTCGGTTACCATGTGTGGTTATGAGACCGTAGAAATCCCATCTGATGACAAGGGTTGTATCGATCTCGAGGCCTTAAAAGAAGTCCTGGATGATAAGGTTGCGGGAATTATGCTGACCAATCCCAACACTCTCGGGTTCTACGAGGAGAATGTAAGTGAAGTCTGTCGCATGGTCCATGAAGCAGGAGGGCTGCTCTATTATGATGGAGCAAATGCCAATGCTATTATGGGTTATTCTCGCCCCGGCGACATGGGTTTTGATATTATTCACTTTAACCTGCATAAGACTTTTGGAACTCCTCACGGTGGGGGAGGCCCTGGTTCTGGCCCAGTTGGTGTAAAGGATAAACTGGTACCTTTCCTGCCCAATCCCATGGTAGAAGAAGAAGATGGGAAGTATTTTTTTGACTACGATCGCCCCCAATCAATTGGTCGGGTCCGCTCTTTCTATGGCAATTTCGGAGTTTTACTCAAGGCTTTTACCTACATCAGGATGATGGGAGCCAGGGGACTAAAACAGGTCAGCGAAGACGCTGTTTTAAACGCCAATTATATAATGGAAAAGCTATCCAAGTCCTATTACCTCAAGTACCACCGTAATTGCATGCATGAGTTTGTCCTATCTGGCAAAAAACAAAAGGACGAGCACGGGGTAACTACAACGGATATCGTCAAGAACCTTCTAGATCACGGAATTCACCCCCCAACTGTTTATTTCCCCCTGATCGTTGAGGAAGCCATGATGATCGAACCAACCGAAACAGAAAGCAAAGAAACCCTCGATAATTTTATTGAAGTAATGGAGAAAATAGCCAAGATGGCTGAAGAAGATCCGGAAAAATTAAAAGAAGCACCCTTTACTACCCCGGTCAGGCGGTTAGACGAAGCCTCTGCTGCCCGTAACCCTATTCTCAAGTGGGAACCGGAAGAATGAACCTGAAAAAGGGACCGGCCGCAGGATATAATCTGCGGCCGGCTTCTTTAATCACCGGGCTCAGCTCTCCGGTATTTTTTAACCCCAACGAGACCTTACCTGTTTCGGTTTCTGGAGAGAAGTGCTCACTTGATTGTGCTCATTGTCAGGGGCATTTTTTAAAAACAATGACCCCCCTGATCGAAGCTGGAGGAAAAAACCCGGATAAAATCAAGAGTTTTTTAGTAAGTGGGGGTTGCGATAGGGAAGGAAGAGTTTACCTCCCGGCAGAAGAAGATTTACCCAACCTTGCTTCAAAAGGCCGGTTGAATTTCCACGTTACTTTAATAGATGATGAACAGCTAACCCAAATTATCCCCTGGGCTCATACAGTATCTCAGGATTTACACGGTGATGATCGGGTTATTCGTGAGGTATTGGGACTGGAAAAGTCTTTTACCGATTATTGGGCTAGCTATAAAAGGGTGTGGTCCCGGGCCCGGGTTATCCCCCATATTCTAATTGGCTTGGGCGGGGAAGAATTTAAAGGGGAAAAAAGGGTGGTTAAGCTTTTAGAAAATTATCCGCCCCCCGCGGTGATTTTCCTTGTTTATCTACCCCTGGTAAAATCCCCTCTGATTCCCAAAAAACCACCTTCCCTGAACAAAGTTATCGATTTTCTGGGATGGGCCAGGTTGCGGCTGGAAGGTATTCCCCTGGTTATGGGCTGCATGCGCCCAGGGGGAAGGTACCGCTTAGAACTGGATAAGCAGGTTTTAAATTTGGGCTTTTCGGGTCTGGTGCAGCCTTCCTGCAGCGCTCAGAGCCCGATATTGAGTAAGGAGTGCTGTGCTTTATGGGACTGGTAGGCGTTTCCAGTGGAACAGCAGCAGCCCTGGGATTAAAAAAAACCAAAAATGACACCCTGCCCACGACAGCTTACCTCCTGCTGGGGAAGGGCTGCAAAAACTTTTGTGCCTTTTGCCCCCAGGGGACGCAAAATAGTGGGCAGAGGAATTTTCTTTCCCGAATAACCTGGCCCCACTATGAGTGGGATGTGATCTTAAAAAATATTATTAGATCCGCAGGAGAGGGAAAAATTAAAAGAGTATGTTTTCAGGTTACCGATGCTCCGGGAAACCTGGAAAAACTAAAAATTTATGGGAAAAAATTAATAGACGCTGGGATCGCAGTGAATTCGTCCTGTGTGGTTGAGAATAAAGAGATTGCCCGGGAGTTAATTTCAACTGGGTTTGAAAAAATTTCCCTGGCCCTTGATGCTGCAAACCCACAATTATTTCGCAAAATAAAAGGAAGAGACTGGAACCAAACCTGGAATTGTTTGCAGGAGTTAAATACTGCCTTTCCGGGGAGGATTTCAACCCACCTAATTGTAGGAATGGGCGAAACCCAGCAGGAAATGCTGGAAATTCTTTTTAAACTGGTAAAAATGGGTGTAACTGTAGGGCTTTTTGCTTTTACTCCAATTAAAGGGACCCCAATGGCTTGCCGCAAACAACCTCCTGTCGATTATTATCGCAAGGTCCAGGTAGCCCGGCATCTTTTTGCTGAAAGCAAACTGGCCTGGGATAGCCTGAAATTTTCCCGGGGCAAATTAATTGATTGGGGTTTATCCGCTGAAAAATTTACAGAAATACTGGCCCCTCATTATTATCAAACCCCAGGTTGTGAGGATTGTAATCGCCCTTATTATAATGAGAGCCCCGGAGGAGAAATATACAACTATCCCCGGCCTTTAACTTTTAGCGAATTTAAAAATACTGTAATTCAGACGGTAAAAGAAACCAAACAGGAGGGAGTCCCCGATGAGGAAAAAATCCTGGCGACTTATAATAGATTCTCCTCTTAAAGGTAGTAGCAATATGGCTGTGGATGAAAGCATGCTTGTTCATTGCAGTGAAAACCAGATACCCACCCTGAGGTTTTACAAGTGGGAACCGGCCTGTTTGAGCCTGGGTTATTTTCAGAAAACAGGGGAAATTGATCTTGAAGCCTGCTCCGAACAGAGAATTGATGTTGTTCGAAGACCAACGGGCGGCCGGGCGGTCCTGCATAAAAACGAACTAACTTACAGTGTTACCATTCCCCTGAGCATCCTTCCCGGGAAACTTCTGGAAACCTACAGGGTTTTGAGTACTGCCCTAACTGAAGGGTTAAAAATTTTGGGGCTGCCGGCCCAATTAACTCCCGCCCAAAAGAAACTGGAGACCAATAGTGCGGCTTGTTTTGATGTAGCAAGTTCTTATGAGATTAATTCTGATGGAAAAAAATTAATTGGTAGTGCCCAGACCAGGAGGGGAGAGGCCCTTTTACAGCACGGTTCCATTCCCCTTTTTGATTACAATCAAGAACTCGCTTCTCTTTTTACATTACCTTCGGAACGCAAAAAGGCTTTGCAACGGATTTTACGACAGAAGGCTACCACCCTGGTTCAGGAAGGTTTTCCCTGTAATGAAGAAGCTTATCTGGAGAGTATTCCCCAACTGGAAAATGCAATAATTGAAGGTTTTAAAAAAACCCTGGGGATCAACTTCTCCGAGGGAAGAATAAGTAAGGAAGAGGAAGAACTTGCCCAAAAATTAGAAACGGAAAAATACCTTTTTCTTGATTGGAAAAAGGAAAGGAGGACTGAATAATGCCTGATTATGAAATAATTATTCTTGGTGGAGGCCCTGCAGGATATATGGGGGCATTACATGCTGCACAAAAAGGGGCAAAGGTAGCCCTTGTTGAAAAAAAATATCTGGGAGGGACCTGTTTGAACTGGGGTTGTATTCCAACCAAAACCATGGTTGAAGGGGCCCACATAAAATCTTCCCTGGAAAAAGGGAAGGCTTACGGTATTGAAGCAAAAGATGTTCAATTTAACCTTGCCGGCCTGGTTAAAAAGAAAAATGAAGTTGTTCAAAACCTCCGTGATGGCATTGCCCAGCTAATTAAAGCCAATAAAATAGACTTTTATAATGAAGAAGGTAAAGTAACAGCAGCAGGTAAGGTTAAAGAAATCACCCTTGCAGATGGAAAAACCATTAGTTGCGAAAAACTTTTGCTGGCTACGGGAAGCCAGGTTGCAATTCCTCCCATTCCCGGTTTGGACGAAACTCCTTTTTTAACCAGTGATTCCCTTTTAGACCTGGAAGAAATGCCCGAAGAGTTAATTGTTATTGGGGCCGGTGTTATTGGCCTGGAAATGGCGGGAATTTTTAATAGCCTGGGATCGGGGGTCACTGTTGTAGAAATGATGGATCAGATCCTTCCCGGACTGGATAAAGAACTGGCTCAGAGGGCCCGAATTTTCCTGAAGAAAAAGGGAATAAATATCGAAACCAAGGCTCAGGTTCAACGGGTAGAAAAAACCGGAGAGGGAAAAATTGAAGTTTACTACCAGAGGCGAAATAAAGATACTTCGGTTAAGGGGTCTCACCTGTTAGTTGCAACAGGGCGGAAGCCTGTATATACCGGTTTGGAATTTATTGGTGAGAAAAAAGAAGTTGAAGTAAATGAATACCTGGAAACCAAGTGGGAAGGAATTTTCGCTGCCGGGGACTTGATAGGAGGCTATCAATTAGCCCATGTGGCATACCACGAGGGAATTGTTGCTGTAAATAATATGCTTGGGGACAAAGAAAAGGTTAACTATGCCGGAATTCCCAATTGTATTTTTACTGATCCCCAAATTGCTGCTTCCGGTCTTTCCGAAGAAAAAGCAAAAGAAAAGGGTTATGATTATGAAACAGTAAAATTCCCCTTCAGCGCCCTGGGTAAAGCAGTTGCTTCCTCCGACCCAGAAGGGATGATTAAAATAATATTTACAAAAGAAAAACAAACCCTCCTGGGAATTCATATAGTTGGCCGTGAGGCTACTGAAATTATCCACCATGGTGCTGGAGCAATCAGGATGGGACAATCAGTTGATCAACTGGCAAAAACCATTTTCGCTCACCCCACCTACAGCGAAGGACTTGGCGAAGCCTACCACATGTCCCAAGGACATTTTTATCATACCTCAAGATAGGGCCGCTTGTCGCGGCTCTTTTTTTTGCAAATAGGAAAACTTTTCACAAAGGGTTTCAAGATATTCTGTCGAATTAGTGTTAATGGGGGTGCAACGATGGCTAAGTTTAGCTGGTTTTTATTGTTTCTTTTGGTTTTTTCAACTTGCTCTGTTTTTCCGCAAACAGTTCAAGGACAGGATCCCTTTACCGAGGCTTTGGAAAATGCCCAAATTGCCTACAGGAGAGGGGAACTTGCTGCCAGCACCCTTTTGTTAAAATATGCACTTGAAAAAGATCCAACTGCTACCAGGGTCTATATAGACCTGGCCAATATATACCTGGAAAAAGGCGATTTTAATGAGGCGCGAGAAGTTTTGCAAAAAGGCCTGGAAAAAGCAGACCAGGCTGACCGCATAAAAGGAGAATTGGTTCGCCTGGATGTTGTTTTTGAAAGAGGTTTTTTTGATCCTGATGAACTGGAGTCAGCTGAAATTCGCGATTTCTTTTTTTACCGTGGCCTTCACTACCACCAAGAAGGTCAGTGGGATAAGAGTATTGCAGACCTTAAAAAAGCAATTGAATATGATCGCCACCTGATAGCTGCTTATTACTTTCTTGGTCTGGGGTATATAGAACTGGAAGAATGGGAAAATGCTGAGAGCATTCTGGAAGCCGGGCTTCGTCGGGATACCAGTTTTACAGGAATAAATTTTCTGTTGGGGCATCTCGCTTTCCGACGGGAAGACTACCGCAGTGCTTACAATTATTACCTGAGAACACCGGCTAACCTCAGAGACAGCACCGTTCGAGAAAGAATTTCTTTTATTCAAAGTTTGCTGCCTGAAACCCCGGATGAACCCGATTATGAAAGACGGCAAGAACCGGTTGATTTTCAGAGAGTGGAACCGGTTATTGATGAAAACATCCCAATTTTGAGGGTGGCTCTTTTAACTCGGGGCTTACAGCTCAGCTTTCAGGCCGGAGCACCGTTTTCCATTTCGGATATGGATGGGCAGGAATTATTTCGAGGCCAGGAAAAAACCACCTATATAATGAAATATGAACAGGGTGTTTTCCACCTCACCAATTTAGAAGGGGAAGTACTTTTTTCAACCCGGGAAAAACATCGGCTTGATATCGAAGACCGTCATACAACACTGCACATTTTTGATGTTGAATATGGAGAAGGATATTTTTGGGCCGGTAGAGAAGACAGGCAGTATAGAGGTGCTTTTATTTTCGAACCGAGGGATGGGAGCAGGTTTTATTTTATCAATGAAGTCAATGTTGAAGAATATCTTTATTCTGTAATCCCTTCGGAAATGCCTGCTTCCTGGCCCATGGAAGCTTTAAAAGCTCAAACAATTGCTGCTCGGAGTTATACCCTGAATAGGTATTATCGGAACCCGAGTGCAAATTACCATCTGGTAGCTTCGGTTATTAATGCTGCCTACAATGGGACCTACTGGGAGCATGAAAGAAGTACACAAGCCGTTGATGCTACTCGAGGTTTAATTGCAACATATAGAGGGCTGGCAATTGATGCAGTTTACAGTTCCAATTCAGGTGGTTTTACCGAAGACGGGGAACTGGTCTGGGGGGGAGATGTCCCCTATCTTCAGGGCCAGGCAATTTTCCCCGAACACTATGAACTGGATCTGCTTCCCTCGGGATTATCCGACTGGGTCAAGGAAAGGCCACCCTCTTTTTCCCGGGCAGAAAATTTTGGTTCAGCCACAAGTTATCGCTGGACAAGAGTTTTATTACCCCATGAACCTCCTGTTGCCAGCAGAGTTGGGCGGATAACCAGTATTATCCCCCAGGAAAGGGGAGATAGCGGGTTTGTTAAGACGGTTTTGGTTAAGGGAGAACAGGGAGAAGAAATTATTTCCGGAGACCGAATCCGAAGCCAGCTCGGAGGGCTAAAAAGTAATGTTTTCATGGTTGAACCTCTATTTAATGACCAGGGAAAGCCAGAATTTTTCCTGATCTGGGGAGGTGGATGGGGCCACGGAGTCGGCCTCGATCAGACCGCTTCAGCCCAGATGGCTGCTGATGGCATTGACCATGCCGAAATTATAAAGCTATTTTACCAGGGAGTGGATTTAGAGCAACGATATTAAAAAGCGGAGGAGAGATTATGCAGAAAACCATAGCGATAGGTTTAATGGCTTTACTCTTCGCCTTTCTACCCGTGGCAGTTCTGGCCGAAGAAGAAGTGCCTGTTTTAAAGATGGGTATGGAAGGTAGTGAGGTAGAAGAACTGCAACAATTACTTAATTCCCTCGGATATAATATCGAGGTAGATGGGCACTTTGGGCAGCAAACAAAAACAATTGTAGAAGCTTTCCAGGCCAGTTTTGGATTGGGAAGCGATGGTGTGGTTGGGCAGGAAACCTGGGAAGTTCTCCAGGAGGCAAAACCATTCCTGGCTTATATTGTAATGCCGGGGGATACCCTTTCCAGAATCGCCCAGAGTTTTGACACCACAATTTCGGCAATAAAAATGGCAAATAATTTAAGCAGTGACCGGATTTACGCCGGTCAGGAAATTATTATTCCCCGTTCCTGGATGGGTGGGGGCGATGAAAACCCTTCCACACAGACCATTCGTTATCGGGTAGTCCGAGGTGATACTCTTTCGTGGATTTCCCGGCGATTCGGAGTTCCGATTGAGGAGATTAAAGCAAAAAACAATCTTACCAGCGATTTTATTGTAGAAGGGCAGACTCTTGAAATACCCAATCCAGGCAGCGTTTCGGGATCTTCTGCTTCCGGGGGTTTTTTCTGGCCCGCCCGGGGAAGAATTACTTCTCCCTTTGGTTACAGGACTCATCCTGTGCGAGGGACCCAACAATTTCACAGCGGGATTGATATTGCCCTGTCCCACGGAACCCCTGTTATGGCAACAGCGGGTGGTCTTGTTACAACCAGCGGTTGGGAAGGAGCTCTGGGCAGGACAATAATTATTGATCATGGTGATGGATACTGTAGTCTTTATGCCCACAACAGCCAGTTGGTTGTGAGAGCAGGGGCTTATGTTGCTCCCGGCCAGGTGATTGCTTTGAGTGGAAATAGCGGAGTAAGCACAGGTCCCCACCTTCATTTTGAAATCAGAAAAAATGGGGAGCCGGTTAATCCTCTAAATTATCTTCCTTCCAGATAGCAGGTGAAGTTAATGGTTGAGCGTGTTTTTGTCGCAGACTGTTCTTCGTATGATATTAAAAAAATAAAAAAAGTTTTAAGTGAGGGTCTGGAGGTCCTGGAAATAGATCCTCGCCTTTTTTTTGGTGGGAAAAACTGTGTATTAAAACCGAATCTCCTGTTGCCCAAAAAACCAGAAAAAGCTGTTACAACCCATCCAACAGTAATGCAGGCCCTGGCTGAGATTTCTTGGGAAAACGGTGCAAAAGAACTAACCATAGGCGACACTCCCGGAGGACCTTTTAACAGACCTTACTTAAAAACCCTTTACAAAGCTACCCAGATGGAAAAGGTTGCCCAGGCTTCAGGGGCCAAATTGAATTATAGCCTGGATGAAGTTGATACTCCTTTTCCAGCAGGAAAAGTAATAAAGAGAGTAGCGCTGGCGGGATTCATAAAACACTGTGATGTTTTAATAAATGCAGCCAAAATGAAAACCCATGGGTTAACTCGCATGACCGGGGGAGTTAAAAACCTTTTTGGAGCCCTGCCCGGAATGCAAAAGACCGAATACCATATGAAGATGAATGAGATCAACCACTTTTCGACTCTCCTAGTCGACATAGCAAGATTATTAAACCCTCCATTAACGGTGATAGATGGGGTTGAAGGGATGGAGGGGAATGGACCATCCAGTGGGACCATAAAAAAGGCCGGAAAGATAGTTATGGCAAGAAATGTTTTTGCTGCAGATTTTGTTATGGCCCGGATAATGGGAATGAATCCTCTGCATGTTCCCACCATCAGGATTGCAGAGAATCTTGATTTACCGGCAAAAAACAGTGATATTGAAATTATCGGGGACCTGGGCAAAGAAAAATTTTTGATACCCCAGGGCAAAAGGGAAATTACCCTTTTGAGTGGTTTTATCCCTGAAAAATGGATCCCTCGAATTCATAACTTTTTTCAGCCTGTTCCTATTTTTGACCGGGAGAAATGTGTTGGCTGTGGAATATGTGCCAAACATTGCCCACCCAAGGTAATCAGTGGGACCGAAGAAAAGAACCCGAAAATTGACCTTGATGGATGTATTCGATGTTTTTGCTGTCAGGAGCTATGCCCATATGAAGCAATCTCCATTCACAGGCCTCTCCTGGGTAGAATAATTTTCAGGTAAGAAAAACCGCTCTCGGGAGCGGTTTTTTATATAAAAAAACCGGCTCAGAAAAAGAGCCGGTAAAGTTAAATAGATTTAATTGCTTCTGTAAGCCAGGCGTTGGTTTTCTTCGATATTTTCCAGGGAGATTCCACTCATTGCAGTTCCCAAACCTGCTGAGATTTTGGCCAGGGAAGAGGGGTCCTGGAAATTCTGGACTGCCTTAACAATTGCCCGGGCTCTTTTTTCCGGTTCGGAAGATTTAAAGATCCCTGAACCAACAAAAACTCCATCACAACCCAGCTGCATCATCAGAGCTGCGTCAGCCGGAGTTGCTACACCACCAGCAGCAAAATTAAGGACCGGCAGACGGCCTTTTTCATTTACTTCTTCCAAAAGTTGCATTGGAGCCTGGAGTTCTTTGGCCCTGGTGGGAAGCTCGTCTTTTCTAAGCCCACTTATCTCCCGGATTTGAGAAGAAATCTTACGCATATGCCGAACGGCTTCTACTATATTCCCCGTTCCAGCTTCACCCTTGGTCCTGATCATTGCCGCTCCTTCTCCAATCCGCCGCAGGGCTTCTTCCAGACTGCGGGCCCCACAAACAAAAGGGGTTTGAAATTCACGTTTGTTGATGTGATGTTCTTCGTCAGCGGGAGTAAGAACCTCGCTTTCGTCAATAAAGTCAATATTCAGGGATTGGAGAATCTGAGCTTCCACAAAATGTCCAATTCTAACCTTGGCCATGACTGGTATGGAAACGGCCGCCATAATTTCTTTAATCATTCCCGGGTCGGACATGCGGGAAACGCCGCCTTCTTTCCTTATATCGGCAGGGACCCTTTCTAAAGCCATAACAGCGGAAGCTCCTGCTTCCTCAGCTATTTTTGCCTGTTCAACATTGGTTACATCCATAATTACTCCACCATGTAATTTTTTCTCCAGTTCCTCAAGGGTAAACCTTTGGTTCATTTGTTTTTCCTCCTTCTTTCTGCTATAATGTTTGGGTACAATCTTTAAAATGCGCCACTTAACCAATACAATATTAGCCGGTTTGGCCTAAATAGTCAAGGAGGAAGAGAGTAATGGATAAAAAAAGCCCTATTGTAGGGGTACAATTGGATAGAAGCAGCGGGACCCCCCTTTATTCCCAGTTATACCAGTTCCTGAAAAAAATGATTCAAAACAGAAAACTTGACCCCGGCCAAAAACTTCCACCAATTCGGGAAATTGCCCGAGAACTGAAGATTAATAATAGTACCGTGGTCCAGGCCCTGGAAGCTCTGGGAAGGGAAGGGCTTGTTTATAAACACGTGGGGAGGGGAACTTTTGTTTCAACTGCTTTAAATGGTTTTGACCGGGATAACCACGGAGCAGAAATCTACGACTTTTCATCTCTATCCCCATCTCCCCAGTTATTTCCCATCAGTGAATTTAAGGCCGCCCTAAATCACGTCCTTGATTATTACGGAGGGGAGGCCCTGAGTTATCAGCCGCACAAGGGATATCAACCTTTAAGAGAGAAAATGGCTTCTTTTTTGCAGCAAGATGGAATTGATGTGTCTCCAGATTTTATCCAGGTTATTTCTGGAGGGCAGCAGGGAATTGATATTGCTGCCAAGGTAGTTTTGGGACAGGGGGAAACCATTTTTTTAGAAGAACCTACCTATCCCGGTTCCCTGCTTACCTTTCAGAGCCGTGGAGCAAGGATAATTCACATTCCCATAGACCGCTCGGGGCTGGATTTTGTAGAATTGGAAAAACGGCTTCTAGATTTTCGGCCCCGACTGATTTATGTTATGACCAAACTGCAAAATCCCACTGGCTATTCTTACAACCGGGAGCAAAAGGAAATGCTTTTACAACTTGCCTACAAATATAATTTTTATATCCTTGAAGATGATTACCTGAGTTTGCTCGATTATAAGGGCTACAATCAAAGGGAACCTTCTTTAAAAGCACTGGATCGGTGGGACCGCGTTATTTTGCTGAAAAGCTTTTCCAAAGTTTTAATGCCCGGACTTCGTTTGGGTTTTGCTGTTTTGCCGGAGGAACTTCAGGAAAAATTTCTGGAAGGGAAATATGCAACGGATATTTCCAGTTCGGGTTTACTGCAGAGGGCCTTATATTTTTACCTGAAAGATGATAGCTGGGAAAAACACCTTGATGCAATTAGGGAAGAATTCCGGGCAAGGTACAAACTTGTTAAAGAGTTCCTGGAAAAATTAAAACCCCTTTTATATTACTATGACCCTCAGGGAGGACTTTTTTTCTGGGTAAGAGTTAATAAAGGGGGAAGTTCTGAAAACCTGGCTCGCTTAAGTCGTGAGAGGGGAGTACCTCTAGCTCCCGGGTCATCGTTTTATGCGGGAAGGCAAAGCTCCCCGTGGTTTCGCTTGAGTTTTGCCACAGGAGAAAAAAAGAGCCTGGAAAAGGGTCTTTTGGCCCTGGAAGAAACCCTGCGTGAATTTCAATATGGGGAAAACCAAAATGTTGAGCAAAAAAAGAGGCCGATTCTTTAAAAAAGATGCCTGCAGGGAAACTAAAAACCCTCTTCCTGAGAAGAGGGTTTTTTTGATCTTTATTCCAGGTTTTCCCCATTTGTTTTAAATCCCGGCTCCACAATTTATGACTATCACCAGATCATGCATTTGAACCTGGGTGTTGAGGTCATCTCTTCCAGTTCCAGAGAAAGTTGCCCCGCTGGTATTTGTTTTTAGCCCCTTAATTGTGTAGATGGGGGAGTAATCAGTGGTTATTTCAATATTGGGAAACTGACCGAAAGCCCAATTGAATAAGGGGTTTTCAAATTCGGAAACATCAACCCGGAAGGAAGATTTTCCCAATCCTTCGCCCTTAGAACCTTCTCTTTTTAATCCCCAGTAAATAATATTATCAACTCTTCCTTCGAGACTCAGTCTTTGAAAGGCAAAGAGGAAAAAGAAGTTCTCCTGATTCTCTGGATAAATTTCCATTTTACCCACTTCAATTGTTTTTTGTGGTTCTGCTCTAAAGCTGGGATCCAAATCCTCAAATTCCACTGGGTTATCGTTTCGGTAAATTTCTATCTGAAGGGAAATTGTTGTTTCTGTAATTGGGATTTTCATTAAATCATAGAGTCCAACCAGCTGTGCTATTTCTTTTTCTGTTGGGTGGGCAGGGGGTTGGGCGATTGTGTTGGGTGTTAAAAAGAAGAGCAGGAGCAGGGTAACCAGAAAGCTTTTAATTAATATGTTTTTAAACATAATTTCAGTACCTCCAAATTTTTTTTTT
>SKTZ01000146.1 GCA_007122335.1 Bacillota bacterium | reverse complement strand
TTACGGTTGGGGTAGTATAAAAAGAGTTGAAAAAAATTGTTCAGAACATGTAATTGATTCTCCTTTTCTGGTTGGGAAAGTAAATGAAAGAATCAAATAAAGGAAAAATATTTTTTTGATAAGGCCTTTCCTATCGGTTAATCTTTTCTTTAGACCAATTTCAGGTGATTTAAAAATTTGTTAAACAGGCTTAATATCGGGGTTTAGGGGAGTTGTTTTTGAGAAGAAAAGAGGGGGCTGAAAAATTGCTTGAAACAGTAATAGATCTGCTTGGTTATTACGATTTACCCCGGGAAAATTTAACAATAAGCCGAATTAAAAAGGGCCATATCGGCAGCAATTTTAAGGTTTGTTCAAAAAGGGGGGCCTTTGTTTTAAGAATCCGCCATCCTCAATTTTCGAAGGAAATGGTCCTGGAAGACCATTCCTTTCTGGGGTTTTTAAAGAAAAATGAATTTCCCGTACCCCAAATAATTGCCAATCGGAAAGGAGAAACATGTGGAATAACAGAGGAAAAAAAAGTTTTTGAATTACAGGAATTTATTCCCCATAATTCAACTGCTGAAGAAAAATCCTATGCAGAAATTTCCGGAAAACTGGCAGGCTTCCTCGGAAAATACCATGCTCTGGCCGGAAAATTCCCCCGAGAAATTTCAAAAATGGCCTACTTGGGGGAAATACCCCTGGGGTTCTGGGAAAAATATTTTTCCGGCCCCCTGGAAAAAGGACGGGAAAGGTATTTGCAAACTGCCCGAAATGCCCGCGGAGATATTTGCAGGGAAATAAAAGATAGAACCTTTTCCCTGGAGGATAGGCTGGAGGGAATTAAAAAAAAGTTAGAAGTAACCTACCCTGAACTCCCCAGGCTAGTTAATCACAATGATTTTTACGGAAATAATATTCTCTTTCAGGGTGAAAAAATCGCTGGACTTGTTGATTTTGATTTTTGCTCAACAGGAATTTTTTATATCGATCTAATAGAACTGTTACATGGGTCCATGGTCTGGCAGGATGGGGAAGAAAAATACTGGGGACTGCATCCGGAAGGCAGAGTTCGCCTTGACCAGGGAAGGAGAGACCTGGAGCATTACCTGGAATCCGGGCCCGGGTTTGAGGTTGACATGGAAATATTAAAGGAATTGTTAATAAGCAAAATTATAAGCCTGGCCTGGTATCCTGCCTTTGACATAGTTCAAGGGGAAGATGCCCGCCTGCAGGTTTTAAAGAGGTTGGACCGGACGATAAAAGAGATTGATAAACTCTAACCCAATGCAAAGGGCTTTTTCTTCGGGGAATTCAATTTTTTTATTCTAGTAAATGAAGTTTTCAGCTTTTTGTAGAAATTTAATTAAACAAGGAAAGTTTTAGTAGGGATTTCTGCTTAAAAGTTTTGCCAGGATAAAGGGAGCAGAAGAAATCAAAATTTATAAAAAGGATAATGTCCATAAAAAAATCGTGGAGAATTGATGAGTAAATGGTGTTTTTAAATCAAAAGTTTGGTCAGGACCATACCCATAGTAATCGGAGTTACCCTTGTTTCTTTTCTGATCCTGCACCGACCCCAAGGGATCCGGTCCGGATTATGCTTGGACCTTATGCCACCGCAGAAAATATGGCTGTTCTGCGGGCCCAGTATGGCTTAGACCAACCTCTTCCCATGTAATATATGACCTGGATCACCAATATTACCCGGGGAGACCTGGGAACTTCTATCCGCTATAATCGGCCTGTGACTGAACTTGTTAAAGACCGGATTGGGATTACTCTAACATTAACCCTTTCCGGTCTTTTAATTTCGGTGACCCTGGGAAGTCTGCTGGGGATTCTTGCTGCCTTAAAGCAGAATTCCTGGCTGGATTATCTATGCACTTTCCTGGCCATGTTCTGGATTTCCATACCCGGTTTCTGGCTCGCCATAATATTCCTTTATATTTTCAGTCTCCAGCTTCGCTGGGTTCCCATTGCTGACCTTTAATTGGAGAAGCTTACAATGATCAGCTTGATATTCCCGATCATCTCTGGAACGCTTTCAAACGCCCAATTTACTATATCAATTACTGGAGCTACAAGTAAAAAAATAATCAATTTAAAAAAAGCCGCGTTTACCAGTTAAGGTAAATGCGGCTTTTAGTTTTCCCGGGGCTATTTAAAATTATCCTTGAGAAATTCAAACATTACTTCGAATATCTGGGTTTCCTGTTCTTCCCGGGTAATTTCGGGTTCCCCGTCACCTCTCTGCAGACCATATCGCCCGAAAAACGAGTGAATTCCGCCCTGGATAAGGTGAACCCGGGACTGGGGGGGAAGCTGGGTAATTCCTTTTTCTACATCTTTGGTTGTTGCCAGACCGTCGTTTTCTGCCATTAAAACCAGAACGGGAAATTCTGCGTCGGAAAGGTCGGTCCAGGAGGGAGGGTAGGCGGCCCATAGAAATAAACCACCAACAGGATTATTATCTGCAAAACGGGCTGCCATTGCTCCTCCGAGAGAATGACCGCCGATAATGGGCTGGCCTTCCCAGGACCAGCCCTCATTTAATAGAAACCTGTGGACGGCCCGGGCCCTGTTGGGAGCAAGAACTCCCAGGTTGAAGGGGAAATCAACGACTGCAACAAGAAAATCGTGTTGGGCAATTTTTTCCCCAAACCAGAAATAAGCTTCCGGATTAACCCTTCCACCCGGGTAGAAAATAAGCAGGCCGCGGAAATGTTCTGTTTCCTGCTGGAAAATCAGGGTAAAGGGAGGACGGGAAAAAGTTTCCCTGGCTAAATTCTCCTGGGCCAGGGCGGAAAAGGAGAAGAAGAGGACAAAAAAAACAATCAGGATAACCGACAGGTTCTTTTTTACCAAAAAAATCACCTTCTTTTTTTAACTTGCTTTTCCCATGTCCAGCAGTTTTTGGGGACATTTCTCGGTGCAGATTCCACATTTTATACAGCTTGTTTCCTGGAAACCTTCTTTTTCCAGGGCGTTTTGGGGAGTGAGTTCTAGAGGGCAGGAACGATTGCAAAGCCCACAGTCCGCGCATTTGCCGGGAGAAAAACCGCTTACAATCAGGTCGGTATTCCGGGTTAAACCCAGTTTTTTTCCCAACCTGTAGCTTAATTCGGCGACTGTTCCCATTGGACAGAACCTGCACCAGGCCCGGGGTTTAATAACCAACCCCAGGGTTATCCCAATTATCGTGGGCATCATGTAATTAAAAACCATAACAAAGCCCAGCTGGTCCCAGAACCCGAGACTTCCCCAAGACCCCATGACTCTTACCACCCGGATGACAAACATTCCCATGAAAAAGGTGAAAAACCCCCATTTTAGAAGCGGGCTTTTAATTAATTCTGGAAATTTCCTCCCTGCTGAGAAGGGGGAAACAAATCGGTCAAAGAGGCTGCCATGGGGGCAGAGATTGCCGCACCAGAATTTTCCCCGGAAAATTCCTATACCTATCAAAGTTACCATAATTGGGAAAAGTAAAAGCCCGAATTTTGGCCAAAAAAGTCCACCAATTGCAATAACGGGGACTAAAAACCAGGTCCAGTTTTTGATTTGTTTTTGCAACTTTTTTAAACTCATCTTATGATCACCCCATAATCATTAAAATATAATATTATAATAATATGATTAATACTTCAAGTCAACCCCGATTGACAAATTTGTCATAATTTCTTAATATATAGATATACAAATTAAGGGGTGGTAACATTGGAACTGTTTTCCTGGAAAGACGAAGAAATAACCGAAGCCGCGGAAAAACTTAAAGCCCTGGGTCATCCCCTGCGGCTGTGCATGGTGCGGGGTTTAATTGATTGTGGGGGTTGTAACGTGAAAAAAATCCAGGAGTGTACTGAAGCTGCTCAATCGACTATTTCTCAGCACCTGGACAGGCTTAAAAACGCAGGTATAATTGCTGGTGAGAGGAAAGGAAATGAAATTATCTACAAAGTGGTTGACCCCAGGGTTAAAGAACTATTAAAATGTTTTTTTTCTTGAAAAATTTCATTTATTCCAAAAAAATCCGAGAGCAATGCTCCCGGATTTTTCTATTCCTGCATGATTTTGACTCCTGAACTGGTTCCGATCCTAGTTGCCCCGGCTTTAAGCATGGCCTGGCATTCTTCCAGGGTTTTGATCCCTCCCGAGGCTTTTATTCCTAAACTTGCTCCGGCCATCTTCTTGAAAAGCTTGATGTCTTCAATTGTTGCTCCCGCAGGTCCGAAGCCCGTGGAGGTTTTTAAAAAATCTACCCCTTCGATCTCCAAACATAGCTGAATCAGCTCTTTTTTCTCCTTTTCTTCGAGGTAACATGTTTCCAAGATTACCTTTAGGATCGCATTTCCGCAGGTTTCCGCTACAGCCCGAATATCCTTTTCCACCTCAGGCCAAAAACCGCTTTTAAGGGCTGAGATATTGGCAACCATGTCAATTTCTGTTGCGCCATTTTCCAGGGCCTCTCTGGCTTCGAATGCTTTTGTTTTGGGGGTAGTATAGCCCAGGGGGAACCCGATTGCAGCACTGAGTTCAATCCCCGATCCTTCCAGTTCCCGGGCGGCGAGAGGAATGTAGTAGGGAGCAATGGCAACTGCGGCGAAACCAAACTCTTTTGCTTCATTACAGATTTTGCTAATGTTCTTCGCTTTTCCTTCGGGGCGAAGGTAGGTGTGGTCAATTGTTTTTGCAACTTCTTCCTTGGTTAAGTCCATAATCAATTTCCCCTTACTCCCTGGTAGCGCTGTAACCAGGGAAGTAGTTTTAGGAATTTCCTTATCAGTTTTTCATTGTGTTCAGAGCCCCAGTCCAGGTTTCCGCTGGCAATAACCGGGGGTTCTATTCCCCGGGAGGATAGTAGTTTAACGATTTCAGATGTTAATGCCTGGAGAATAAAAGGTCCGGTAATACCGGAGATAGCGCCGTAAGGAACTGGAGCATCTTTGCTTTCCAGGATAGCATCTCCCGCTGGGGCGCAGTTATCGATTACAACATCAACCAGCTGGTAAAGTTTTTTCCCGCTCGGGTGGCGGGAGGAAACATTTTTGCTGTGCTGCAGGGAAGTGATAGCAACTAATTTCAACCCCATCTCTTTCCCCAGCAGGGCTGTTTCAATTGGAACCGCATTTCGACCTGAGTTGGAGATGATCACCAGGGTATCTCCGGAGTTAAGAGGGTAGTGAGGAAGGAATCTCTCGGCAAGTCCCGGCAGGCGTTCGAGTTCGCCGCTTTTAAAGGGTTGTTCGTGGAGCATCAGGCTCGGTTCTAAAATAGCCTGGACCGGCAAAAGCCCTCCCGCCCGCAGGTAAATATCTGCAGCAACAAGGTGGGAGTGGCCTGTGCCAAAGGTGTGAAGAAGGCCGCCGTTTGCTATGCTATCTGATCCCAGTTCTGCTGCCTTTTTAATTTTTTCCAGCTGAGTTTTTTTAACCTTTCCCAGAATTTCTTCGGTTTTTTCCATATATTCAAGTGCGCTCATTGTAGCACCTACCAGTTCTTAATCCTGGACCAGTATCGTTCCAGGAGTTCTTCGTTGTGTTCTCTTCCCTCGTCAATATTTCCGCTCAGGAATACAGGTGGTTTTAAGTCCTGCTCCAGCATTTTTTCAATTGCCATTACCACCAGGGAGTGAACAATGAAAAACGCTGATATATTGGAAGTCGGCCCGATTGGGGTTTTTAACCCGGGAAGCTGAAAGGTGGCGTCACCCCGAACCCCGCAGTTATCAATCAGAATATCGGCGACATCGAGCAATTTTTTCCCGCTGGAATGACGGGAAGTGGTGTTCATGCTATGGTCCCGGGAAAGAATGGCAATTACAGGGATACCTCTGTTACGAGCTGAAGCTGCAACTTCAATGGGTGCAGCATTTCGCCCAGAATTTGATATAACAATCAAGGTGTCCCGGGGCTCGGGCTTGTGGTAATCAAGCAGTATTTCTCCCCAGCCTTCCATCCGTTCGGTATATTCGCTCTTGGTTACCTGTTCCTGTCCTGTCAGGCTTGGTTCCATCCAGGCGTTAACAGGAGCCAGCCCTCCGGCCCGGTAAAAGATTTCTTCGGCTACCAGGTGGGAGTGCCCGGTTCCAAAGGCGTGGATAAGGCCATCACTTCCCAGGGTTTTGGCAAGGGTTTCGGCCGCTTTTTCCAGGTTTTCGCCCTGGGTATTTTTAACTTTTTCCAGGACTTCGGTGACCTTTTCAAAATATGTTTCAAAAGCTTTCATCGGAAATGCCTCCTTGTTCTACCAGTGAACCCGTCCTTCGTAACGGGTTTTAATCTTTTCGTTGTGTTCGTCAGCCCCGTCTACGTTGAGGCTGATAAATACCGGGGGAATCTCCCCCTCGTTAAGGATTAATTTTATGGTTTCGGCTGTGAGGGCCTGGGCAATAAACATATTGGAAACTGAGGAAACCGAGCAAACCTTGGTATCTAATGCTTCCAGGGAAATTGCAGCATCACCATATGGCCCGCAGTTATCAATAACAATGTCCGCAATTTCGAAAATCCTTTTCCCGGAGGGGTGGCGGGCCTCAGTTTTTTTAGAGTGGGCGAGGGAGGTAACCCCGATCAGGGGAATGCCTCTTTTTTTCATTTCCAGGGCCAGTTCCACAGCAGAACCGTTCCGCCCGGAATTGGAGCAGATAATCATTGCGTCCCCGGGTTGAATATCGTGAATTTTTAGCAGTTCGTGGGCGGTTTGGGGATCGCGTTCGGTTTCAGGTTGGCGTAGTTCTTCGAAGGTTATCGGATTTTCGGCTTTTGTCACCAGGTCGTCCAGGGCGATCCCGCTGCAGGGAGCAAGTCCACCCGCCCGATGAACAAGTTCCATGGCAAAGCTTTTGGAATGACCCGGCCCGAAAATATGGACAACACCGTTATTTAATATACTCTTAGCCATGAGTTGAGCGGCTTTTTTAATGTTTCCCAACTGTTCTTTTTCCAGACGGTCAATTATTTGTTTTCCCTCCTGGAAAAACAATTCGGCTGAAATTTTTTCCATAATTATGCCTCCTTCAGTATTTGGCCGCTGACAATTGTTTTAACTGCCTCGAAGGTGTCATCAAGGACGGTAAAAGTTGCTTCTTTACCCGGTTTAAGGTCTCCCAGAGTTGTTTCTTTTATGGCAAGGGCGGGATTTCTAGAAGCAAAAGCACTAATGACTGGAAGGGGAAGCCCTACCTTTTCATATAGGGTTTTTGCTCCCCTGGCCATTAAGGCTGTGCTGCCCGCGAGAGTTCCATCATCAAGGAAACTCCTCCCTTTTTGGTCGATATTGATCTTCTTGCCTCCAAAATCATAAGATCCGGGAGGTAAGCCAGCGGCAAGAATAGCGTCGGAAATAAGGACCATTTTTTCGCTGCCCTTGCAGCGATAAGCCAATTTTAAAACTGCGGGGTGAATATGAATTCCATCTGCGATAACCTCACAAAAAACCCGGTCGTCGGTTAAGTAGGCTCCTACAACACCGGGTTCTCTGTGGTGAAGGGGACTCATTGCATTAAAAAGGTGGTTGGCAATGGATATCCCGGCATTAATGCCTTCCGTCATCTGTTCATAGGTTGCATTTGTATGGCCGCCGGCGATTATATAACCCCTTTTTTTGGCATGTCTAATTAAGTTTGTGGCACCCTCTTTTTCCGGAGCCAGGGTTAAACGGAGGGGCATTCCCCGGGCGGAATCTTCCAGTTCGGCAAAAAAATCAAGGGAGGGTTCAATCAAATATTTTTCAACCATGGCACCTTTTCTTTCCACGTTCAAAAAAGGACCTTCAAGATGAACCCCCAAAATTTTAGCTCCCCCAGCTCCTTTTTCTTGCTCTTCTCTGGCCTTTTTTACCGCCTTAACTTGTTTTTTAAGGTCTTCCAGGCCCAGGCTGGTGGTTGTGGGCATAAAGGCAGCAGTTCCTTTTCCGGCCAGGAAATGAGCTAACTTGAGAACGTCTTCAGGTTTATCTGTTAAAGGATAGCCTCCCGCCCCGTGGATATGCAGGTCAACAAAACCGGGAAAAACCATTTTATCTCCCAGGTTAATTTTCTCTCCCGAAAAAGAAGGAGGGATTGGCCCCCTATTTACATCAGTTATTTTCCCATCGGAAACTATTATGTGTCCTGCAAGAATATCTTCGGTTGAAATGAGTTTTTCGCTGTAAAGGGCCAGGGATTTGCCCATTTCAGATCATCTCCTTTAAGATTTCTTCCAGAGTTTGGACCAGGTTCTGGCCGAATGTGGGTTCTAGAGGAGAAGAAAGTGCTTCATAACCACCCTCGTTAAAAGCATCGGGATCAGGAATATACCCGAGGTGGCCGTTGGAATACCCGCAGAGAATAATCGCTGGGATAGGTAGCTGATAAAGGG
>SKTZ01000137.1 GCA_007122335.1 Bacillota bacterium | reverse complement strand
TTGAACTGGAAAGCAATTCGGGAGTGCTTCTATTTGGAAAAATATTAATTGGTCAGTTTTTATTGAATTTAACTTAAGAGAAATATGAGAGAATATAGGATAACCATTTAAATTAGGTGAAGCATTAAAAGAGAAGAAAGAGAGAAATAGCTAAACTTGGGGTTTTTCCACTGGTTTTTTATTCCTGCTACGTTGTTTTTTCGAGGTTTTTTTCTAATAATAATTGAAAGGGGGTTGGTATAGGGAAAGAATTTTTAAGAGAGGGATTTCCAAGGATAGTTTGTTTAAGTTTTGAAAGATTTTAAAGGGAGGATTACTAAATGAAAAAGCAAAAAATATTAAGTCTTATGATGGTTTTTTTGCTGTGCTTTGCGCTGAGCTTTTCTCCAATTCTTGCTTCAACAACGAGGCCTGAAATTGTAGGGACACATGGTATGGTAACATCCAACCACCCTCTGGCTTCAAAAGTTGGAATGGATATCCTTGATCAGGGCGGAAATGCTGTTGATGCAGCGGTTGCAGCAGCAGCAGCAATCGGGGTTGTAGAACCGTATCTTTCAGGAGCTGGAGGAGATGGTTTTGCTTTTTACTACGATGCAGCAGCTGATCAACTCCACTATTTAAATTACAGTGCCCGTACTCCTCAGAATTTGACTCTGGAACATTTTAAAACCGATGATGACGAATATTCCATTCCTTGGAGAGGTCCTTTATCAACTATGATTCCCGGGGCCTTTATGGGATGGAATGAGCTGGCTAATAGGTTTGCAACCAAGTCCTTTGCAGATTTAATGCAACCGGCTATCAAATTAGCAGAAGAAGGGTTCCCCCTTACTGATATGGGTGCCAATCAATTCAATAATTTCCTTTCCATGGCCTTGG
Source organism: Bacillota bacterium (assembly GCA_007122335.1). GTDB lineage: Bacteria > Bacillota > Halanaerobiia > B1SED10-174 > B1SED10-174 > T1SED10-26. Next base: position 7,604 of record SKTZ01000137.1, on the reverse strand, counting down.
ATTATGGAGAGTTTGGCCTAGATGCTTGGTATGACGGCATTCCTGAAGCTCCAAGAGTTGGGGATATTGTCAGAAATCCCAGGCTTGCTGAAACCTATCGCCGTGTTGCGGAAGAAGGTATTGAAGTATTTTACGGTGGTGAAATTGGGCAGCACATTGTTGATGTAATGCAGGACCTCGGCGGTGTATGGGAGATTGAAGATTTAGAAAATTTCTACGTAGAATGGGATAAGCCTGCACCTATTGAATTCAGTTATAGAGACTATGATTTCTACACTGTTCCTTACAACAGCAGTGGCGGTGTCGCTACAGCTCAAATTCTCAATATGATGGAAGCCTACGACCTTGCCAGCATGGGGGTTAACAGCGCTGGGTATCTGCATCTTTTAATTGAAGCTGTTAAGCTTGCTGCTGCAGACCGGGCAGAATGGGCCTGTGACCCTGACCTGGTGGATGTTCCTTTTGATGAACTGGTTTCTAAAGAGTATGCGGCTCAACGCAGGGCCGAAATTAATCCTTATGTAGCTTCCGATGGATACCAGGCCGGAATGGAAAGGCCGGGAGGAACTTCCACCCTTTCTGTTGTTGATAAAGATGGAAACATGGTCACCATGGTCTTTACCCTTGGAGCCGGCTGGGGAAGTGGCGTTACAGCAGGTGAAACAGGGATTGTGTTGAACGATGCCTGTGCCTGGCTGGAAACAGACCCTGATAGTCCCGCTGTTGTCCAGGGTGGAGTTCGGACCCGCTGGAATATGCACATGGTTCTGGGTATGCACCAGGAAACCGCAGAAAGATTTGTCATGAGTACTCCTGGCGGAACCAGCATCTGGCAGACCATTCCCCAGGTAATTACCAAGATGGTTGATTTCGATATGGGGATGCAGGAAGCTATTGAATCACCACGTTTCCGTTGGTCCCTGTCTGGAGTTGTTACCAGTTTAGAAGATCGCATATCCCCAGAAGTAATAAGTCAGCTTGAATCATTTGGACATGAAATTAGACTCTATAGTTCTTATACTATGTCTGTGGGTGGTGTAGCAGGAGTCACCTATAATCCCGAAACCGGAGTTATGACTGGTGCTGCTGATCCCAGGCGAGATGGTTACGCAATAGGGTTCTAAGAAAACCTCAAGCCATTTAAACAAAAGTCCCGTTTGCAGGGTCAACCTGCAAGCGGGACTACCAAAAATAGATCTTCAAAAAATTAATTTGATTTTGCCTATAATCCTTGCTGGAAACAGGGAGGTTAAGAATATAATAAATAAATAAAAGGGGGTTAGAAAATGTTTGCTAAAAAGAAGTTTTTGGTGTTTATGGTCCTTGTTATGGCCTTAAGCATTGGGTCTTTAGTTCAGGCGGAAGAGGTAGAAATTCCTTCTGGAAAATTACCGATATTGGTGACTTCTGCAGGACAGAGCCCGGATGATAATATGATCAGGGTTTTGGCAACCCGGTTGGGATTGGAAGTCAAACATGATCCCTTAATCACTGTGGATGAGCTGGGAGATATAAAAACCATCCTATTTGCTATTGGTGGTAGTGCCAAGGGACTTGGTGAAGCAGGGATCGATATCCGGGATGAAGAGCAACGGATTAAGGAAATTCTGGACAGAATGGATGAATTAAAAGAAGAGGAACCCGGTGAATATTTGGTAGTAGGTTTTCATATTGGTGGAGAGGGCAGGCGAGGTGACCTTTCACAGCGTTCCATCGATGCAGTATCTCCACGAGTTGATCTACTGGTTGTATGGGAAGAAGGAAATCAGGATGGACTTTTTACCAGAATTGCTGAAGAAAACGGAATTCCATTGATAATCCTTGAATTTGTTCGAGATACTCAAAATGTATTAGCAGAGATGTTTGCGGAGTATATTGAGAACTAAACTATTCAAACTCTCTTTATTACGAATAAGCCTGTCAGTAATTGCAAACTGGGCCTCTGGTTTGTCGCCAAGAGGCCCAGTATTACGATAATTTCCTACTGAGGAGTGAAGTCCTATGTCTCAGGAAATGTTTTCCTTTCTGGTCTTTTCAGCTATGATTATAGGGTTTTTTATAGCTTCTTTTCCCTTGAAAATGCCTGCAGCGCTTGCACTTTTTGTTACCGGTGTAGTTGGCGCTATTGCAGGAGGCCTGGGCCTATCCCTATGGCATATTCTTGAAGGTATGTTTGGTTTTTTTGAAATTACTGCGCTGGTTTTAACTGCTTCTATTTTTATTGCTTTCCAGCGAGAATCAAGGGGATTAAATGTTTTGGTTAGGGATTTGATTAGTGTTTTCTACAGGGTTCCCCCGGTATTATTGATTGTCTTAATGTTTGTTTTAATTTTACCAGGCGCCCTTGCTGGATCAGGGACGGCAGCTGTTATGGCTGTGGGAGGGCTGGTTGGAACTGTCTTGGCCTATATTGGTCTTTCTAAGGTTACTATAGCGGCTTTTGTAGGTATGGGCGGAATTCTGGCTCTGATTGCTCCGCCAATTAACCTGCCAGCGATGATAATTGCTTCTGGCCTAAATATGCCTTATTCGGGCTTTTTTGGTCCTTTAATAATCTGGACATTATTTCTGGGCATAACCCTGCCCTTGATCTATGGTTTGAAGGAGGTAAATAAAAAGATTGATCCCCAAGAAATACTGGATAAAGTTCCAGGAGGAGATTTTTACCTGGGGCGTCTTGGAGCTTATATACCTCTGATTGTTGTCATTAGTTTGATGGTTATGCAGAGAGCTTTTCCCCAGGCTCTTGACCCTGGAATTCCTCTGATATTTGTTATCGGGTCAATTCTTGCCTACTTCCTTCCTAAAAAACGCTTGAATTTTATTGGAGTAACCAAGGAAACAATTGAAAAAACTGGTCCGGTGGCTGCCCTTTTTATCTCTGTTGGGGTGGTTGTGCAGGTTATGGTTGCTACTGGTGTTCGGGGTTGGATTGTAATTGAAGCCACTACAGCTCCTGAATTTTTCCTGTTTGCAGGGATTCTCCTTTTAATTCCCATAATGGGAGGGGTAATGGGTACCTATGGAGTGGCTTCCATTTTTGCTATCCCCTTTATGATGGCCTTGCTTAGACTTGATTTAATTTATGCTATCGCTGGAATGAGTATGCTCTGTTGCCTGGCTTCCCTTACGCCCCCCACTGCTATTGTAGGTAGGTCCGGGGTTTTGGCAACAGGATATGATGGGGCCTACGGAAAAGTGCTTCGGGTATCTGCAATACCGTGGGTAATAGTTGCAGGAGCTTCCCTGGTGACAATTCTTTTTGCCAACCAGCTTAGCGCATGGTTTTAAGGAGGGATATGGAGAATGATTTTAATCTACCAAATATTATACGGTGGGCTTGCCGTTTTTATGTTGTGGAGTGTTTATGAAAAAGAAAATATTTACGAAAAGATAGCAATGGCAGTTCTTGCAATTCCCTTTATTTTAAGAGCGCTGCTTATTAAGTAAGGAGGTGAGAAAAATGGCAAAAACAAATGGTTCTAAAAATCTCATTTCGACAGCAGTAATTATTATTGTTCTCCTGGTTGTAGTGCTTGTGGGTAGGGCAGAATTTAGCAAACCCTATGAGCTTTGCAAAATAGTAGAAGGTCCCGGTGTTACAAAGACAGGTTACCTGTCCGATTATTTTGATGGGTTAAAGGGTACTCCGGGAGATACCAAACTATATTTTCTTGAAGGGGAAGAACCGGGGGGAACACTCCTTGTTTTTGGAGGGCTTCACCCCAATGAACCGGCAGGTCTTCTGGCAGCCGTGGTTTTAATTGAAAATACCCAGGTGGACGTTGGTAGAGTTATAGTTATTCCCCATACCAACGCCAGCGCTTTTACCTATACTGAACCCATGCAGGCCAGTCCGCCCTTTTTTGAGATAGAAACTGAATGGGGATCAAGGACTTTCCGCTATGGAAGCCGTTTAACTAGCCCCCTGCATCAGTATCCGGATCCTCAGGCTTATGTTCACCCTTCAGGGATGCTTTTATCAGGAGGGGAAGTCCGCAATTTGAACAGGGTATTTCCCGGGAGGCCGGATGGATTGTTAACAGAGCAGATCGCCTGGGGTTTAATGGAATTAATCTGGCAGGAAGATGTTGATATGGTTATCGATATCCATGAAGCTCGCCCGATAAATCCTGTGGTTAATTGCATTATGGCTCATCCCGATATTATTGATATTGCTTCTTTTGCTATAATGGATCTTGGCGCAGACTATGGTGTTCCCATTCGCTTGGAACCCTCTCCGGAGAGGTTGAGGGGAATTACGCACAGGGAAATTGGTGATCACAGTGATGCCCTGGCTGTAATACTGGAAAGCCCAAACCCGGCAATGGATGCCCTTCGGGGCCCAACTAATGCTGACCTTGTAGTTTACGGGCAGGATGAATTTTTTAAGCGTGCTTCGGAAGCAGGTTTGATCCGGGTCCCTTATTTTGAGGGAGATCGGGAAGGTTTTCCTATTGATAGGAGAGTTGGTCGCCATACAACAACAGTTATGGTTTTGACAAGGACCTACAATGAATTCCACTTTGACAAGCCAATTGAATTTCATGGTGTTCCTACAAAAGATGATATTATTGAAAATGGTCTGGGCCACTACTTTTTGAGACCCTAAGTAATTAATGGAAGATAGAGAATTCAATAAAAAATAGGGGGTTCAAAATGGAGGAACTGAAAAAGAGGGTTCAAAAAAATAGCTTTCGAAATAAAATAACCAGCCCGGAAAAGGCAGCAGACTTTATTAAAGACGGAATGACGGTGGCAACAAGTGGTTTTACTCCTGCCGGATATCCAAAGGAGGTTCCTCTGGCTCTGGCCAAAAAAGCAGAAAAAAAACCTTTAAAGATCAACCTTCTCACAGGTGCTTCTGTCGGGGAGGAACTGGATGGAGCACTAAGTAAAGCCTGCGCCATTAATAAGAGAATACCATATCAAACAAATGACCATTTGAGGGAAGCAATTAATTGTGGAGAGGTTAAATTTGTGGATATGCACCTGAGTCATATGCCCCAAATGGTAAGGTATGGTTCCCTGGGGAAAATTGATATTGCTCTAGTGGAACTGGTTGCTATTAAAGATGATGGTCGGTTGGTGATTTCAACCTCTGTTGGTAATACGCCAACTTTCCTTAGGGAAGCGGAAAAAATTATTCTGGAGGTAAATTCCAGCCAGCCTCTTCAACTGGAAGGAATTCACGACATATATATCCCGGAGGATCCTCCCAATCGTCAGCCGATTCCATTGGTTGATGTTTCTGATCGCATCGGAACTCCATATATTGAAGTGGATGAGGAAAGAGTTGTTGCAGTGGTTTTCTCCGACAAAAAAGATGTTAATAGAGAATTTGCTCCTCCCGATGAAGTAAGCGAACAGATTGCTAAAAACCTTATATCCTTTTTAAAGAAAGAAGTTAAGGAAGGTAGAATACCAGACGAACTATTACCTTTTCAGTCAGGAGTGGGGAGCATAGCCAATGCTATCCTTAAAGGACTGGCGGGTTTAGGGATGAAAGGCCTTAAGTTTTATTCAGAGGTAATACAGGATTCTGTCCTTGATCTTCTTGAAGAAGGAATCCTGGGTTTTGCTTCTGGAACTTCTCTAACTCTTTCTCCAGCGAAGTTAGATTATTTTAACGAAAACTATCCCCGGTTTAAAGAAAAAATAATTCTTCGTCCTCAGGAAATAAGCAATAATCCTGAATTAATCAGGAGACTTGGGGTAATAGCTATGAATACTGCAATTGAAGTGGATATTTATGGGAATGTAAATTCTACTCACATCCTCGGAAGGAGAATGATGAATGGAATTGGTGGTTCGGGAGATTTTAGCCGAAATGCCTACCTTTCCATATTTACGACCCCATCGGTGAGAAAGGGTGGGAAAATATCTTGTATTGTTCCGCGGGCAAGTCATATCGACCATACAGAACACGATGTTCAGGTAATTGTAACCGAACAGGGTGTGGCCGACTTGCGCGGGGCATCTCCCCAGGAAAAAGCGGAGATTATTATCAACAACTGCGCCCATCCCAACTGCAGGGAGGACTTGGAAGAGTATTTTTCTCGTTGCAAAAAAGAAGGTTTCGGGCATACTCCCTGTATCGGAAGCTGAATTTATGATTTAAGGCTGTTCTTTAAGATGGAAAGGGGTGAGGCGGGCAATGAACAAAACAAGGATGACCATCCTGGTATTATTGCTGTTTGGGGCTTTTTTTTCCAGCAATTCAACCACAGCAGCAGTTTGGGAAGAAGATATAATAGGAATAGGGAAAGGCTGGGAAACAGAAGTATATATTTATGACACCAAAAAGGAAGGGCCTTCGGTGTTACTGGTCGGGGGTGTCCATGGGGATGAGCCCGCTGGAGCTCTGGCAATCAAAGAGCTGTTGCCTGAACTGACTATCGATATAGGCAAATTGGTAGTTGTTCCGGAAGCAAACAAACAGGCCTTAGAACTTGACTTAAGGTATCCCCCTGGAGCCGAAGATCTTAACCGGGCCTTTGTTGATAAAGAACCGGAAAGCTGGACTGAAAAACTGGCAAAAGAGATATATCAACTAATAGAAAAACACAATATTGATTTTGTTTTTGACCTTCACGAAGCACGAGATTATTACAGGATTAATCCAGATAGTGTCGGGCAAACCATCATTTTCAATGGGCAGGGTGAGGAAATTTTTTTGGCCTGGGATATCGCTGACAAGATTAACCCCCTCTTATTTCCCATAGAAAGGTTTATCATTCTGTCCCCAACAGCCAGGGATAGCTTAACCCGAAGGGCCCATGAAGAGTTGGGGTTAACTACCTTTATTATTGAAACTACCAGAAAACAGGATCTTGATGTCAGGATAAAACAACAAAAGATGGTTGTTCTTTCAGCACTAAAGCTTTTAGGCTTGAAAGAAGATCTAAAATTAGAAGATTTGGACCTTTTTAGAAGTCATTAACTTTCTTAGAAATTGCCTGAAAAGAAGGATCCTTTTGGGATGGATTATTTTTACAGGATTTCACAACAGTATTTTTTAAATTCTTTTCCCTATAAGATGAAATGGAAAAATCTCACCAACTAACAATTGGTGAGATTTTTTTGCCTGGACTTTTTTACTATTTTATCAAGTTTTCTTCAAACCAAGCTATTAATTCATTTAAAGTCCTTGCTTCACGGTAGGTTTTTTTCTGTTCTTCAATTCCCAGTTTCCCCTGTAATGCCAGGTTCAAATAATGCTCATTATTGAAATAATCCTGTTGTTTCCATTTTGCCAATCTTAGAACTTCAGTTGGAGTTAACTGGGAAAGTTCTTTTTTTTCTTTCTGGCAATACTCTTCAAGGGTGTTTTTAAGTTCATCAATTTCCAGGACTTTTTTTAAATAATCCATAAAACATCTCCCAAAATTTTAAAAGATCAATCCACCCCTGCTAAAAAGCAGGGGTGGAATAAGCTAAAGGGTTCTCTATAGGAGAGTTCAGGAAAGAAAAGTTTTATTCATCATTAATTTCGATAACGTTTTCCGGCTGAATTATCGCTGTTATTTTCACTCGATTATTACCCAAAAATTCCCATACCATATTAATTCCAAGGACAGAATCAGTGATGAAAATTTCGTCTT
>SKTZ01000122.1 GCA_007122335.1 Bacillota bacterium | reverse complement strand
TAAAATATCAATCCGAAAAAGGTTCCTGGTATCTCCTGGTCGATGACATCCGCCCAAATAAAATTGCGGTTCTTGGCCTGGGAGGAGCAATCTGGTTTTCTTTTTAACGGTAATATTTTAAATTCAAAAGCAACCTTTTCCCCACATAACGAAAACAACCGGTTCGTAAAAGAACCGGTTTTTTCTTGCTCAGAAGTTTTAAGTTATTGTTTGCTTTTCATCATTCCTTCCCCGGAACCTCGTGACACCTCCGGCACCGGGCTTCATACACTTCCTGGGCACCCACGAGAATAATGGGATCAGTATAGGCTGCGGGAACTCCATCAATCAACCGCTGGGTTCTGCTGGCGGGATTACTGCATTTCATACAGATTGCGTGCAGCTTTTCCACGAACTCGGCCATGGCAAGAATCTGGGGAACCGGCCCGAAAGGTTCACCCCGAAAGTTCCGGTCCAGTCCGGCAACAATTACCCGCATTCCCCTATCAGCAAGTTTTTCGCATACCTGGGTAATTTCCTCGTTAAAAAACTGGATTTCATCAATGGCTACAACATCCGTATCACGATCAAGGCGGTCAAACAATTCATTGGGATCATCAATGGGTACTGCTTCTACCTTGCTTCCATCATGGGAGGTAATTCGAGCAGAATGATAACGGTCATCTATTTGCGGTTTGAATACCTGGACCTTCTGGCGAGCAATTTCCGCCCTGCGCACCCGCCTGATTAATTCTTCACTTTTTCCGCAGTACATCGATCCCGTGATTGCTTCAATCCAGCCAGAATTTGGTATCCTGTACACTCTTAAAACCCCTCTCTCCCTTTAAAAAATAAAAGCAGAGCGGCAAAGCTCTGCTGAGAGAAAACTATTCTTCTTCTTTTTTTCCGTATTTGCGCTGGAACCTTTCGATACGGCCACCCTTGGTAGCAGTCCTCTGTTTACCGGTATAAAATGGATGGCAGGCTGCGCAAATTTCCACCCGCTGGTCATCTTTGGTTGAACGGGTATGATAAACCTCACCGCAGGCACAGGTGATGGTTATTTCTTTAACTTCAGGATGAATCTCCTTTTTCACTATCCTCGCCTCCTTTGTTTGTTTTCAACTTAAATATTATACCATATCGAGAATGGGCTGTAAACTGGGTAAATTTTCTGGGTCCTTTTAACGAGGAGGCAGGTAACGAATGGGATTAACAGGTCTGCCATTATGGCGGATCTCAAAATGAACGTGGGGACCGGTAGAACGGCCGGTATTACCGGAATAAGCAATTACCTGGCCCTGGTAAACAAAACTACCCCTCCTTACCAGGAGTCTGCTGTTATGAGCATACCTGGTCACTACTCCACCACCGTGGTCAATATCAACCACATTGCCGTAGCCTCCGTTCCAGCCCGAGAAGATAACATAACCTTCTTTTGTGGCTCTAACCGGAGTTCCAGTAGGTACAGCAATATCCAGACCCTCGTGGAATCCACCCCAGCGGGGGCCAAAGTGAGAGGAGATCCTTCCTCCCGAAACCGGCCAGATAAAGGAATCGAGGGTGCCTCCTCTTTCAGCGAAATCAGGGGGCTTTGCTCCGGGCACAACAACTTCCTGTCCTGGATTAAGCCTGGAAAGGTCATCACCATTGACCATCCTGATTTCTTCGGGGCAAACGCCGTACTCTTTGGCAATACAATCAACGGTTTCACCGTCTTTGGCCTTGTGTATTGTCCCTCGAATGTTGATAACCCGGATTACATCTCCCACCCGTATATTATGTACATTGGCAATATCATGATTTACGCCGGCCAGAGTGGCCACATCAATGCCATACTTGCGGGAAATATCCCAGAGTGTTTCTCCTGGTTGAACCTCGTGAGTTTTAAAACGGGCTACCCTTGCAATTTTATCGGCTATTTCATCAATTCTGAGCTGGGCCTCCAGTTGCACGCCATTACCCCAGGTTTGATCGCCTCTTAAATCCATGGGGCCCAGATGCCCGCTTGCTTCCCGTTCAAAGAGGCTCAACCGCTGGAAAAACCGGAATTCCGGTCCCTCCTCTGCCAGAGCTACCTGGCTGGAAAATATTAAAACCAGAAAACAAAAAACAAGAATAATTTTCCCTCTCTCCAAGGGCTATCTCCTCCCTGCAAAACAATTTTCTGAAATTTTATGGGTTCTTCTCCCTCTTTTCTTTGGGGACATATCCGGGGATAAAAACTGAGTTGCGGCGGTTTAAACGTTCAAGATCACAATCCCGGCAGGCCGGAAGCACAACCTCCCCTGCACAATTCTGACAGATCAGTTTAATTCTGTCGGGAAACAGGTCAACATGAACCTCCCGGCTCCCACATAAACAACCCAGTTTTCCTTCCTGAACCAGCCCCTGTAAACGGTCAAGAAGCCTGAGCACCAGGTCGGGGTTAATGAAAAAATCATCTCCCTGTAGCTGTTCAGCGATAGCTTCAAGTTTACCTACTAGATCTTTTTGCGGCCCCAGTTTTCCCAGTTGAATCCCAGATTCGGGACATTTGATCGGCCTGGGTTTATCATCCCAGAATTCCCCTGCAGAAAAAGAAAGAACGTGCTCCTCTTCACAAACCGCACACAAACAAACCAGGAAATATTTTTCATTTCCTTCTCTCCTGATAGAAGCTTTTTTCTGCCCGCAGGAACAATAAATCTCGGGGTTTTTATTTCCGGAAAAAGAAAAAGCATGAATATAATCTGCAATCAAAAGCCCGCAGGCAGGACACCTGAGAGATAGGGTTGTTTCCCGGTTAATAAGCATCTGGCTTCCCTCCTGTTGATACAAGTTCTGCCAGGAAAGCCAGATTCCTTCTTATCATCTAAAAAATATCCCTTTTTTCCTTTATTTCCCCAGAAGTAAAAAAAACTCCTAAAGTTTGGTAAATATATTACTCCTTCTGGGCTTTTCCCTTATTGTTTTCCTTTGCAGCCTTGACAAAACTCCGGAATAATGGGTGTGCCCGGTCAGGTCTGGATTTGAATTCAGGATGGAACTGGGTCCCAATAAACCAGGGATGATCCTTTAATTCTATTATTTCAACCAGTCTTCCATCAGGTGAAATACCCGTAAACCTCATTCCATGTTCTGCGAGCTGGCTCCGGAACTCATTATTCAGTTCGTAGCGATGGCGGTGTCTTTCATAAACAAGGTTTTCTGAATAGATTTCCCCGGTTTTGGAATTTCCTTCAATCTTGCATGGATAAATTCCCAGTCGCATTGTCCCACCTTTATCGTTTACCTTCCGCTGTTCAGGCATCAGGTCAATGACCGGATAGGGGGTTCCGGCGACGAATTCAGTGCTGTGCGCTTTTTTCATCCCGGCAACATTACGGGCAAATTCAATAACACTGCACTGCATTCCCAGGCATATTCCTAAAAGGGGAATTTTGTTTTCCCGGGCGTAACGAATTGCCTTAATTTTCCCTTCGATGCCCCGGGTTCCAAAACCAGGTGCGATCAGGATCCCGCTGGCTTCGGATAATAGTTCTTCTGCAGTTTTCTGTTCTAAATCCTCCGAATGAACCCAATCTATCTGCACCGGAACTCCCTCGGCAAGACCTCCATGTTCCAGGGCTTCGGTTATTGAAATGTAAGCGTCAGGCAACTGGACATATTTTCCAACCAGGGCAATTCGCACCGGCTTTTTCTTTTTTAAACTTTTAATTTCCTCAACCATAACCCGCCATTCTTGCATATCGGGTTCAGCCATTTTAACCTGAAATTTTTCCAGGACCAAATCGGAGAGGTTCTGTTCTTCCAGGACCAGGGGTACTTCGTAGATTGTTTCGGCGTCAATTGCTTCAATAACTGCCTTTTTCTCAATATCGCAGAAAAGGGCAATTTTGTCCTTAACATCTTCACTCAAATGCCGGTCGCTCCTGCAGACGATAACGTCTGGTTGAATACCAATACTGCGCAGTTCTTTTACCGAGTGTTGGGTGGGCTTGGTTTTAAGCTCCGAGGCAGTGGATAGAAAGGGGACCAATGTACAGTGGATGTAGAGGACATTTTCCCGTCCCAGGTCAGTTTTTAGCTGGCGGATTGCTTCCAGGAAAGGCAGCCCTTCAATATCACCAACAGTTCCCCCGATTTCGGTTATTACTATATCCGCATCGGTTTCTCTGCCAACCCGGGTAATTCTCTCCTTGATATCATTGGTAATGTGGGGAATGGTTTGCACAGTAGCACCAAGGTAATCGCCCCTTCTTTCCCGGGAAATCACTCCGGCATAAATGCGGCCTGCAGTAACATTATTGCTCTGGGTCAGATTGCGGTCAATGAAACGTTCATAGTGGCCGAGATCCAGGTCGGTTTCTGCCCCATCTTCGGTAACAAAAACTTCACCGTGTTGATAGGGGCTCATTGTCCCCGGATCAACGTTAATATAGGGATCAAATTTCTGCATTGAAACATTCATTCCCCGGTTTTTCAGGATCCGCCCCAGAGAGGCTGCAGTTATTCCCTTACCCAGGGCAGAAACCACTCCACCGGTTACAAATATATACCTGGTTGTCGCCATCATTGCTCTCCTTTCTTTTTACATCTGATCCGGGGCATATATCCCCAGGATTTTTAATAGATTTCGCAGAACCCGATGAGCCCCGCTAACCAGGGCCAGCCGGGCCTGTTGCACTTCAGGTTCGGCAGTAAGAATCGGACACTTGTTGTAAAAAGCATGGAAGGCCTGGGCCAGGTCGTGCCCGTAAACCGTCAGGAAGTGGGGGGAAAGATTATCATAACTCTCTTCCACAACATCTGGAAAACGAACCAGGACACGCAGGAGAGATTCTTCTTCCTCGCCCAGGGGAGCAAGGTCAGCTTCCCCGGGTCCCGGAGTTGAAATTCCCCGCTCCTCCGCCTTTCCGAAAAGACTCATCATCCGGGCATGAGCGTACTGTAGATAATAGACAGGGTTTTTTGCAGATTGTTCTCGGGCCAGTTCCAGGTCAAAATCCATGTGGCTTTCCGGGCCGCGCATCAGGTAAAAGTAACGGGCCGCGTCCACACCAACTTCGTCCACCACATCTCTCATTGTAACAAATTCTCCCGCCCGCTTGGACATCGGAACTTTTTCTTCTCCCCGCCACAAAGTTACAATCTGGACTATCAGGATTTCCAGTATTTCTGGGGAGTAACCGAAGGCTTCTACGGCAGCCTTCATCCGGGCGATATGTCCGTGGTGGTCAGCACCCAGGACATCTATTATCAGGTCATAACCCCGTTTAAGTTTATCCAGGTGATAGGCAATATCAGCGGCAAAGTAGGTGTAAGAACCGTCTGATTTAATAACTACCCTGTCCTTTTCATCACCAAATTTGGAACTGGCAAACCAGGTAGCCCCATCTTCTTCGTACAAAAATTTCCGCCTCCGCAATAAAGCTATTGCTTTTTCCACAAGGCCATCCTCGTAAAGGGAGCGCTCGCTAAACCAGTTATCAAAGTAAATTCCCATTTTTTTCAAATCATCTTTTATTCCGCCCATAAGTTTCTGGTAACCGAATTCCCTGCAGAGAGCCTCCCTTTCCCTGGGGGAGTGCAGTTCCAGCCCATCTCCATATTTGCAAAGAATTTGCCGGGCCAGTTCCCGAATGTATTCTCCCTGATAACCATCTTCGGGAAAGTCAATTTCTTCGCCCTGTTCTTCCTGTAGCCTGAGATAGATCGAGCGGCCCAGTAATTCCATTTGATGGCCCGAATTATTGATATAAAATTCTTTCTCCACGTCACAGCCGCAGAACTTCAGTATATTTCCAAGGACATCACCAACCACAGCCCCCCGGCTGTGGCCAACGTGAAGGGGGCCAGTAGGATTGGCACTCACAAATTCCACCTGAACTTTTTTACCATGGCCTTTATTGATGCTCCCGTAATTTTCTTTTTCTTCTGCAATAGCAGGGAGAATTTTTTTCAACCAGTCTTTTTGCAGGTAAATATTGATAAATCCCGGGCCTGCCACTTCTAATCTATCAATCAGGGCTTCCCGGGCCTTTTCTGCTGATAAATTATCGATAATTTCTTGGGCGATTTCCCTGGGCGATGCCTTTAACTCTTTTGCTATGGCCATTGCAATATTGCAGGCAAAATCCCCGTGTTCGCGGTGTTTTGGTTCTTCAATTTTAACCCTTTCCAGGGCCCCTTCTGGTTCTATTTCTCTTTTTTCCAGGACCTGAACCAGGCTATTTTGGATTACTTCTATTAGCTTTTCCCTGGTTTCGTGCAAAAAGGACATCTCCAGACAACCTCCTCTGCCATTCCACATTACTTTTGGGGTTAATTATATATTTTTTCCAGCCCCGTGTAAAGTTTAAAAACTCCACTCCCATTTTACAGCAGGTCCCCGGGCTAAGTCTATTCTCCATTTCCCTCCCTCCTGTTTTTCTTCCTGGTGAATTTTTCCCACCTGCCTGGCAACTGCCCAACCCAGCACTGAACCCACGAATACATCTGAAGCCCAGTGATGAGATTCGTGGACCCGGGAAAAAGCAACAAGCCCTGCAAGGGAATAAGTTAAGCAGGGAAGCCAGGGATGGCTTTCTTTATAAACCTCGGCAAAAGAAGTTGCCAGTGAAAAAGCAGTAGCACTGTGCCCGGAAGGAAAGGAAAGGTGTTCAGTTGATAGCTTCGGCCCCTCCCACCTGTGGGGGTCTGCCCCGTGACTGGGGCGGTGTCGGTGGGTGAGTTGTTTGCCCATTGTCACCAGCAGCCCCGAAATCAGGTAACTTTCCCAGGCCTGCCCTACTGCCTGCAGAAGGCGCTCATCCTCCCTGATTTTGCCCAGGGTATAGCCGGCTAAAAAACCGGGTAAAACTACAGTTCCCCCGCCCATTGGGCCTATATATTTTGCAACTCCTTCAGTAAACTGGCTTTTATTATCCTGAACAAAATTATAAATCTCTCCATCTACGGCTACGAGAAAAGTCAGTCCCACGACGCCGATAGTCAAAACTTCCCATTTTTTCTCCCAATCGCCTGCAGAGTGGAAAATCTCCCGGGAAGTTTCGAGAGGTAACAGTTCCTGGGCTGCAACACCCCCCTTAAAACAGCTTGCAAAAAGGGAGACCAGCAAAAAAATTATTAAACTTTTCCGCATAATATCCGTCTCCTTCCGGGGACTTTTGCTCAATTAAATTGAAAAAAGGTCTTTTTAATTCTGTCCCGAATCAAAACAAAGGAATTTCTTTTGCTAAAGGGAGTGCTTGCTTTGTTGAAAAAATTCCTGAGTTTTTCTTTAGCCTTAACTTTAATAATCTTTATACCCACCCTGGCCTCTGCTTCGATTGAAACAGATACACTCCGGGAAGACTGCAGGCAGCTTTCCAGAATCCCCCATAATTTTATCCTCCTGGCCCGCTCACCCCTGGACTGGGAGCAAAAAGACTGGCTGAAAGCCGGAGGAATTGCGGGGACCACCATCCTTTTAATGGCTTTTGACAGTGCTATCCAGGACTTTACCCAGGACAGGAAAACCTCCGATACTCAAACTCTTTCCCGCCTGGTAAAACCATTCGGGGAGGGGACAACAACCCTGCCTCTTCTTGGCGGTTTATACATTTACGGCCTTTTAGAACAGGACGAAAAAGCCAGGGAAACAGCCCTCCTTGCCACCCAGAGCTTTTTTGTAGCCGGTTTCTTTTCCGAACTGATCAAAACTACCTTCCAAAGGCATCGCCCCAGCAGCGGTAGCCCTCCGTTAACTTTTGATGGCCCCGGCTGGCCCCGGGAAAACCAGTCTTTTGCATCGGGTCACGCCTGTGTTGCTTTTGCAGTAGCAACTATTGTTGGTGAAAAATATTCTCATAATCCCCTGGTTAGAAGCACTGCATATACTCTTGCCGGGTTAACAGCATTATCCCGGGTCCATGACAACGACCACTGGTTTTCAGATGCTTTCTTCGGATCGGCCCTGGGCTTTTTTACTGCCAGGGGAATAATGAGCCTTAACCAGGGTAACAATCAACTGGAACTGAGTTTAACTCCCCGGGGGCTTCAAATTTCTCTGAGCTTTTAGTATTATTATTTACCAATACCAAAAAAATCCCAAATCCCCTTTAATTCTTATAAAACACATCGAAAAAGGACTGATCGAATATGGGAAAAAACCATCCCCTGAACAGGAATTTTTGGCTGAATTTTTACCTCACCCTGGTAGCAATAACAGGAACTGCTGCCCTGATAATAATCCTTATGTACCCCCTGGTGCCAATCAGTATCTGGGAAATTATCTTTCTTATGGGCTTAAACCTTGTCTTTTCTCTCTTCCAGGTAACCCTCCCTTCAGGGATGTCCATTAGCCTCAGCTTTCCCATAACCATGGGGATATTACTCCTGTTTGGACCTGCACCAGCGCTAATTACGCTGATCCCAGGCCTTGTCATCCACTCCCTGCGCCGGGCAACTCCCTGGCGCATTCCCTTTAATATCGGCCAGGCCTCTTTAAGCCTTATTCTGGCCAGTTCAGTTTTCCGGATTTACGGTGATTTTC
>SKTZ01000066.1 GCA_007122335.1 Bacillota bacterium | reverse complement strand
CATCTTCTGCATCAACAGTACCCCAATTACGAAAAATTCTTTAACGATCCCTTTGGGAAAACCGCTCTTGCTTTCTGGGAAAAGTTTCCCCACCCTTCCTTGTTAAAAAACTATGGAGAAAAGCGCCTGACTCGCTTTTTGAAAAAAATCCGGCCTTCTGTTCCCGGGGATAAAGCAGCAAAAATATTAAGCTTAATTGACAAAGGTGCGGATACCAACATATCCAGTAAAGCTGTCATTACACTTATTCCTATGGAAGTTAAACATCTCCGGCTTTTAGATACCCAGATCGAAGAGATTAATGAAAAACTCGAGGAAACGGTTGAACAGAGTTCCTACAACAATTTAATTACTATTCCTGGAGCGGGCTTTGTGCTTGTGGCCACCATTATTTCTTTTGTTCGCAATCATAAAAGGTTTCCCAATGCCGACAAATTAGCACGCTATGCAGGACTGGTTCCCGCAGAATCAAGTTCGGGTAAAACCCGGGGACAAAGTGCTAAAAAATATGGTTGCCGGGGGTTAAACAAAGCTCTTTTCCTCCTGGCTTTACAACAGATTGGGAAAACTAAAGATGGGATAATTAAAAATCCAGCGGCTTATCATTATTACAAAAAGAAATTGTCTGAGGGCAAAACACGCAAAGCAGCTCTAAGATGTTTGCAAAGAAGGCTGATAGACATAATCTACGCTATGATGAGGGACAAGACTGCTTATTATCCTCCAAAAATCCCCAGCCATGACTACTTCCAGAAAACCTCCTAATCATTTTCCAAATTCTTACTTTACACGGGATGTCTTTAATGGGGTTTTTGGAAAATGTCAAAAAGAAAAAATCGGAAGAATTTAAAGAAAAGGGTTTTATAGAATTAAGAGAGATCTGGTTTTGCATTGTAATGGGTTAGCCCCTAGGACCATTCAACCCGGGATCCGAATGAAAAAAAAGAGGTTTAGAATTAGAATTAAAATATAAAAGGTTTAAACCCGCAAAAATAGCCTAAGAGCAATCCTTGTCGGTGTTTTTACATGGATTTGGTTTCATAAATAATAAGTTTTTTTTAAAAAAAATAAAATATATTCCAAAATGTTAAGAATATTGATACAAATCCCTACACTGGCTATATTTATGTGTTATAATTTAGATAAACCGATAGTTAAGGTAGTGTATTAATAGATTTCCAATAGATGCCTTGAGAAAAGAATGAATAATAATATATTGCGGGTTCGGTTATGTTACTTAGTGTATGACGGGGGGGAGGGAAAAAATGGTAAAAGGTAAAGATAAAATCCGCCTGCTGAAAGAAAACATGATGGATGGATATGCCTACCACCAGATTATAAGAGACAGTTCTGGTAAACCTGTGGACTTCATCTTTCTTGATGTAAACCGGGCCTTTGAGGATATTACTGGCCTGGCCAGGGACGATATTCTTGGCAAGAAAGCCAGTGAGGTGCTTCCTGGAATTAAAGAATCCAATTTTGACTGGATCGGCACCTACGGGCAGGTAGCGACTACAGGAAAACCTGTCCGATTTGAAAACTACTCCGAGCCCCTAAACCGCTGGTACGAGGTAAGCGCTTACAGCGGCGAGTACGGATATTTTGTCGCTGTTTTTCGGGACATTACCGAGGCCAAGAGATTGGATAGGGCAATGGTTGTTTCCGAGACCCGATATCGTCGTCTTTTTGAAAGCGCTAAAGATGGGATTCTAATTTTAGAGGCAGAAACCGGAAAGATCAGAGCAGCAAATCCATTTTTGGTTAACCTGCTGGGTTATTCAGAAGAAGAAGTCCTGGGAAAAACTATCTGGGAGCTGGGAACTTTTAAAGATATTGTTGCAAATCAGGATAAATTTTTAGAGTTACAACAAAAAGAATTTGTTCGTTATGAAAATTTGCCCCTTCAGACGGCAGGCCGGCGTAAGGTCTTTGTTGAGTTTGTCAGCAATGTGTATCAGGAAGGCCAGCAAAAGGTAATCCAATGCAATATTCGGGATATCACCGAACGCAAGAGATCAGAGCTTTTCCAGAGCCTTTCCGGTGAGGTGCTCGCCATACTCAACGAACCAGGAGAATTTTATGATTCGATCCAGCGTATTCTCAGCACCATGAAGGAAAAAACAGGTTTTGACGGGGTAGGGATGCGTCTGAAAGACGGGGACGGTTTCCCGTATTACGCTCAACAAGGGTTTTCCGAAGATTTCCTGCGTGAGGAAAACTCTCTTTTCCACCGCGAACCAGGGGTCGATAGCTGCCCGAATTCAGATGGCAGCATCAGCCTGGAATGTTCCTGTGGGCTTGTTATTTCCGGCAAGATTGACCCGTCCAATCCCCTGGGTACGCCGGGAGGAAGCCTGTGGACCAACGATTTCTTTCCCCTAGTTGACCTGTCCAACAGCGATGATCCAAGGATTTCTCCCCGGAACCAGTGTATCCATCAGGGCTATGCTTCTGTGGCGCTGATCCCCATCCGCAAAAACCAGGAGATTGTGGGCCTTCTGCACCTTAACGATCGCAAGAAAGGTCAATTCACTCCCACTGCGATCAAAGCTTTGGAACAAATCGCCAGCCATATTGGCGAAGCCCTGGTGCGAAAGCAGATGGAGGAAAACCTGCGGGAGAGCGAGCAAAAAATGAGCAGTATTTTAAACAATATAACAGACGTCATATGGTCTATATCATTACCGGATATGAGCCTATTCTATGTTAGCCCCTCGGTGGAAAAAATGTATGGGCGATCTGCAGAGGAGTTTGTCAAAAATCCTTCCCTATGGCAGGAAAGTGTCCATACCGAGGATCAGCACCTGACAGAGAAGGCCTGGGCTCAGTTACATGAAGAAGGAGAAGCCGAAAGAGAGTGCCGGATTGTCCGGCCTGATGGGAGTATTGTCTGGATTTATGACAAATCAAAACTTATTTATGGCGAGAAGGATGTTCCGTTGAGAATAGAAGGTATAGCTTCTGATATTACTGACCGCAAACAGGCGGAAAGTTTGCTTAAAAAGCGCCTTGCTGAACTGGAAGCGATCTATGCGGTATCATCAACTTTGCGCACTGCTGAAACCCTGGACGAGATGTTAACCATCCTGCTCGGTGAAATTCTAAACGTCCTGGATACCACAGCCGGAGCTATCTGTATCTGCAAACCCCCAAATGGGAAATTGCGTTTTTTCACTACCCGAGGCTGGTTTAGCAGATTGGATGATGCTTTTCTGGAACCCCGGGATAGTATTGCGGGGAAAGTAGTCGCTTCAAAAAAGGTGCTGGTCTCCAGGGAGTTTGCAAAAGATTCCCGGGAGAAATACGCGGGAGAAATACCCGAGGGATGGGGGGGAGTGTGTTATCCCCTGCGGGCCGATGGAGATGTTGTGGGAATCCTATTTGTTTCCGTACCGCTGCCCCGTGAAATTAAACCGGAAGAGCTAAAGCTGCTCGCTTCCCTGACCGAGATGGCCGGGACAGCTATCCACCGTATTAGCCTTTTTGAAAAAAACATCCGTCACCTGGAACAGGCGCGGGCCTTGCGTAACATAGATATGGCAATTTTGGGCAGCCTGGATCTCCGCGTCACATTCAGGGTTATCCTGGACGAAGTAACCAGGCTGTTAAATGTCGATGCCGCTGCTATTTTACGTCTTGATTCCAATACCGGAATGCTGAAATATGAGGACTGGCGAGGTTTTCGCGCCACTAATCCTGCAGAACTCAACCTGAGCATCGGCAACGGGTTAGCTGGCCAGGCAGTTGTGGAGAGGAAATCTATTTGGGCAACAAGTCCCAGCGAGATTGAAGGGTACCCGGTTCAGGGTTCCCTTTTGGGGAAGGAAGGTGCCCATTCTTATTACGCCGTTCCCCTGATTAACAAAGGACGTGTTGAAGGAGTACTGGAGATCTTTCACCGGGAACTTCTCGAGGCCAGTGAGGAAAGGCTGGAGTTTCTGGAGACCATAGCCGGGCAAGTAGCTATAGCCATCGGTAATGCAGAACTGGTTAATAATTTGGCGAATACGAATTTCAAACTGGTCCAGGCTTATGACAAAACTATTAAAGGTTGGGCCCATGCTCTGGACTTAAGAGATAAAGAAACCGAAGATCATAGCCAGCGAGTTACAAAGATGACGGTTAATATTGCCCGGAGAATGGGAATGAATGAGGAAGAACTGGCTCATGTCCGGCGGGGTGCCCTTCTGCACGATATTGGCAAGATGGGCGTGTCCGATGCTATTTTACTCAAGCCTGGTAAATTAACAGATGAAGAATGGACAATTATGTATAAACATCCCATTCACGCTTTTGAGATGCTCTCACCCATCGAATACCTGCGCCCTGCCTTGGATATCCCCTACTGCCACCACGAAAAATGGGACGGGACAGGTTATCCCCGGGGGCTCAAGAGAGAGGAAATTCCCCTGGCGGCACGCATCTTTGCCGTGGTGGATGTTTATGACGCTCTTATCAGCGACCGTCCCTACCGTAAGGCCTGGTCCAGAGAAGAAGCCCTCGAATATATCAGCCGTGAAAGTGGGAGCCACTTCGATCCCCAGGTAGTGGAGCTGTTTTTCGAGGAGGTGAAATAATAAGTGGAATGGTATGGGAAAAATGGTCGCCTTAAGGAAAATACAATGAAGATGCTGGAGTATACCAATAAATGTCAGCAAATTTCTTCAACTAATATAAAGTACGGTTTTTTTACAGACTCAATCAGAGAACTTTCTGGGGCTGCTTTTGTAGCGTTAAATCTTGTATCAGAAGAGGATAAAAACAAATCAACTGTTAAAGCAGTTTCCGGAGCCCCGGAAATATTATCACTGCTAATGAAAACTTTTGGTTTCAAACTGGAAGGAACTGAATGGGAAGCGACGGATGAAGAAAGAAAAATAAGCAAGAAAAACAAGCTGATCTATTTTTCATCTTTCAATGAAATTGGATATTTTAATTCCGTGCCTTACCTTGCTTCTGGACTTAAAACGATAGAAAAGATTTTACTTCCTGATGGGCTCTACGCTGTAGAATTTAATTATCAAGGAGAATTCCTGGGAATTATTACCCTTATTATGCCCAGGGGTAAGGTTTTAGAAAATAAAGAGCTGATAGAGGTTTACATCAGCCAGATAGCAAGCACAATAAAACGTTTGCGGGCAGAGAATAAGCTGCAGCAAAAAGTGAATGCTTTACAGGAAAGCGAAGCCAAGTTCAAGGCTTACATGGAAAATGCCCCTGTTGGTATTTTTGTTGCAGATTTTGAAGGGCATTACCTCGAAGTAAATCGGGCAGCATGCCAGATGAGCGGTTATACAGAAGAGGAGTTGTTGAATATAAGCATCCCCGAATTTATCGCCCCAGAATTTTTGGAAGCGGGCATAAAGTCGTTTGAAAAGTTAATAGCAGAAGGCTATGTCGAAGATGAAATTATGGTCCGCAAGAAAAATGGAGATATTTTCTGGATTAGTTTAGCTTCAGTAGTAATTGGCGAGCAAAAAGTTATTGCTTTCTGTCAGGACATAACGGAACGCAAAGAAAAAGAAGAGCGAGCCAAGGAACTAAATTTCCTCCACAGTTTTTCGCGCCTGCTTCAAAAAGAAAAAAATGATCTGGAAAAGATCCTTCAGGAAACGGTTACACTTTTACCCCCCTCTTTTCAGGATCCCGAAGCCGCGAGTGCTTGTATTACCTTTAAAGGGACTGATTTTAAAACACAGAATCATGAGCCATCCCCCTGGAAAATTTCTGCTAACTTAGAGGCATCCGGCGAACATACAGGAACCATTGAGGTTTGCTACCATAAACCGCCGTTTCCAGAACGAGAGCCTTTTACAAAAGAAGAAAAATTGTTGTTGAAAACAGTAGCAGAACTTCTAAGCCGGGTTACGGAACAGATACTGGCTAGAGAAAATCTGCAAGAAAGCAATAGCAAACTCGCGACAACTTTGCACTCTATCGGTGATGGTGTTATTACTACCGATACCAACGGGAAAATTACTCGCCTGAATCCCCAGGCAGAAAAGCTCACAGGTTGGGCCGAAGAAGAAGCGCTGGGGCGAGCCTTGCATGAAGTATTTCATATTGTAAATGCAAAAACCGGTGAGCCGGTGGCTAATCCTGTGTACCGTGTGATTCATACTGTCCGAACACAAGGCCTGGCAAACGATACCATTCTTGTCGCCCGGGATGGAACAGAACGCCAGATCGCTGACAGCGCAGCTCCTATTCGAGGAGATGAAGAAAAAATGTTGGGCGTGGTCATGGTTTTTTCTGATGTAACGGAGCGCAAAAATGCAGAAGAATCTCTAAAAGACCAGCTTCGATTTGAAACAATGCTGGCCAGCATTTCCAATATTTTTGCCAGCCAGCCTTCAGAACAATTAGAGCAAAGTATTAAATTTGCCCTAGAACAGGTCGGTGAGTTCTTTCAGGTTGACCGCAGTTATATTTTTAATTTTTCTAATGAAGGCAAGCAAATTAGCAATAGTTATGAATGGTGTGCCCAAGGAATTGAAGCACAAATTCATAGGGTCCAAAACCTTTCGGTAGATAAGTTCCCCTGGTGGTTGGAGAAGATTAGAAAGAATAAACATGTATACATTCAGGAGGTGGATAAACTTCCACCCCAAGCAGAGGCAGAAAAGAAAGAATTTAAGACCCAGGGTATCCGCTCTCTTTTAACCATACCGATGATGAAAAATGGCATTGTTTTTGGTTTCCTTGGCCTGGACAAGGTGAAAGAGAAAAAAATATGGACAGAAAACCATGTAAGGCTTTTAAGAATTGTGGCCGATTTAATATCAAATGCTTATTTAAGAAATCTGTCAGATGAAAAGGTAAGATATGAGAGCGTTCATGACGGGCTCACCGGCCTTTATAACCGGATCTTCCTGGAAAGAGAAATGGAAAGGTTGGATACTGAAAGGCAGCTGCCTATTGCTATGGTCATGGCTGATTTAAACGACCTCAAGCTAATTAATGATACTTTCGGCCACAAAGCTGGAGATGAAATGTTAAAACAAACAGCAGAAACATTAAGTAATTCCTTCCGCGGGGAAGAAATCATTGCCCGCTGGGGAGGGGATGAATTTGTCATTTTCCTTCCACAAACCACAGAAGAAAACGCCAAAACCATAGGCCAGAGAATAGAAGAAAAGTGCAAAGAAACTTATATTAAAGGCTTACCCCTCTCCCTGGCCCTGGGGATCGCAATCAAAAAAGACAAAAACAAGGACCTGGAGGAAGTACTAAAAGAAGCTGAAGAAAATATGTATAAACATAAACTCGCAGAAGGTGATAGGGTAAAAGGTTTTATGCTGAATACACTGCTTAAAAATTTAGAAGGAAAAAGTTTTGAAACAGAAACTCATTACTCAGGGATGCAGAGTATCGCTCAAAAAATTGGTAGGGAAATAGGGTTATCCAAATCAGAGTTAAATCACTTAGAAATGTTGATTACACTGCATGATATAGGGGAGATTAATATTTCAGGTGAGATTTTGACCAAGAAAGATCCCTTAACAGCAGAAGAATGGGAAATAATTAAAAAGCATCCTGAAACAGGGTACAGGATTGCCCGTGCTAAAAAAGAGTTTGCCCGGGTGGCACAAGGAATTCTCAGCCATCACGAACGCTGGGACGGCTCAGGGTACCCCCAGGGTTTAAAGGGAAAAGATATCCCTTTGCTGGCAAGGATAACAGCCATTGCCGATGCATATGAAGTAATGAGTTCGGGGAGACCCTATAAAAAAGTGATGTCTAAAAGGGAAGTGGTTGCTGAGCTGGAAAGATGTGCTGGAGCTCAATTCGATCCTGAATTGGTGGAAATCGCTCTGGTTCTTCTGGAGAAGAAGATAAAGGAAAATGGCTAATTATAGTAGGGCCGGTTCAAAGTAGATATTATTTTCAAAAGGATTTATCTTCGGGTTTTTTTAAAGGGGGAAGTGACCGCGCCCCCTTTTATAAAAACGGTTATTGAAGAGACGGAAGAACTTTTTCCCGATAATAATTAAATTTATTATACAAAATTAATCTCTGGAGAAGGGAAAAATTTTTCCTCGTAAAAGCCAGGTCAGGAAATTTATATTCGGAGCCTGATTCGGTAGAACCAAAAAATTCAACTATTGAATTAGAGCAGACTTAACATTATTCAATCCCGGATGGATGGAGCACGGTATTTATTGTCTGCTGCTATGGAAGGAAGGCTTTGGAAGAGAAAATTCTTTCCACCCAACTGGGAAAAGCCAACATAAGAAGAATTAATTGCATCAGCAAGATAGTAACTGGGGATTCCTTGTCTTTGCCCTGATTTACATTGAAGGAGAAGATTGGTCCGGTTCTATCCAGAGGGTTCTTTTTGTTAGGGAAATGTATGATTCCAGAAGAAAATTTTAATCATAAATTTCATGATAATTTTGCCCCAGGCTTGGGTTAAAGGATAATTTGATTTTTTTTCCATAGAGGGGTTCGGATAATGAGATTAGAAAACCCTTATTTCGTTGACATTAAGGGGTGCATGTGGTATATTAGGTTACGGGAAAAATGAATACGGGAGTGGCTCAACTGGTAGAGCACCGGACTCCAAATCCGGCGGTTGCGGGTTCAAGTCCTGCCTCCCGTGCCAGATTTCAAGCGGGTTTTTAAGCCCGCTTTTTT
>SKTZ01000010.1 GCA_007122335.1 Bacillota bacterium | reverse complement strand
GGAACCCCCTGATAGAGTGAAATTTTTGGCTTGCATTTGAGATAGGCATGTGTTATTATATTAAGCGAAGCGCGCCTGTAGCTCAGCTGGATAGAGCGTCTGACTACGGATCAGAAGGCCGGGGGTTCGAATCCTCCCGGGCGCGCCATAATAAGAATTCAGGAACCACAAGGATTAAATGTTCCTTGTGGTTTTTTGTAGCCCTGATGGAAAAGAGGGAATGTTATGGATGACAGGAGACAATCAATAATTATTGTAGTTTTTGTTTTTTCGGCGATAATAATAAGCATGCTCCTGGGCCTATCTCTTGTTATTCCTTTCCTACTGGGTTTGATTTTCAGCGGGCTTGTCCTTAGCAAAAGGGGTTTTTCCAGGGATAGAATATTCCAGATGGTGGGCAGCGGAATACGTGACTGTACCCGTCTATATTTTTTTATCCTCCTTATAGGAGCCAATATTTCGGTATGGATGGCCTCAGGAACTGTCCCGGCAATGATTTATTACGGTTTTGATTTCCTGGATGGAGCAAATTTCCTTTTAATTGCTTTTTTCATCACGGCTTTAATGTCAGTTTTTATGGGGAGCGCAGTTGGAACAATTGGGACTCTCGGGATTGCAATCCTTGGAATTGGAAGGGGTTTCGGTATTCCCCACGGTATAATCCTGGGAACCCTGGTTTCGGGAGCTTTTGTGGCTGATAAAATCTCTCCTATTTCAGGACTTGTCAACCTGAATTTACATGTAACAGAGGTCAAATTCAGGGATTTGATGGTTTGCATGCAAAAGACTTTCTTGCCTGTTTTCCTCCTCGGTGCCCTGTTTTATTTCCTGGTGGGTTTGGGTTTTGAAGTTTCCGATAACGGGGAGGCCATATTTAAGCTCCAGGCGGCCCTGCAGGAAGGTTTTTATATCTCACCCTGGCTTTTCATTCTGCCCCTGCTTACCGTTATCTTACCGGTTTTAGGGGTTAATATAATAATTACCATTTTAACCGTCCTTTCAGGAGGAATTTTTCTTGCTTATTTTTTCCAGGGGACATCTTTTTTGCAAATAATAAAACATATTTTTTATGGTTTTTCTCCGGCAACAAACTCCGGGGAATTGAATGAAATCCTTGTGGGAGGCGGAGTTTTGGGCATGGTTGAAGTGGTTTTCATAGTGGGCGCCGTTATTGCCCTGAGCGGCCTTTTGGACCAGTCAGGAACATTGAAGCCCCTGCTGCAGCCTTCAATCCAGAAAGTTGAGAAAAAACGAGAACTATTTTTAAAGTCAGGCCTTTTAGGAAGCCTGCTGACTGCTTTTGATCAGACTGTGGGTATAGTCCTTACCGCAAGGGTTTATGGGAAAAAATACCGTGAACTAAATGTTCACCCGGCATATCTTGCCAGAACAATTTCCGATTCCAGTACAGTCCTTGCGCCGATTATTCCCTGGAATGTTAATGTGGTTATTATCAGCTCCATTACAGGGATATCAGTTTTACAGTACGGTCCCTATGCAGCTTTATGCTATCTTTTCCCCCTGGTTGTAGGATGGATTTACCTGCAGGATTTGTTTTTTTCCAGGAGAACCATCCCGAAGAAAACCCCCTGATATATATGAGAATGAAGCCGCCTGCTTTTCTTGACAAGGGCAGGAAAGTTTGCTACAATTAGCTTGCGTAAAATGCAGGATTGTTGGGCTCTACCGGCACCGGGGAGTCCCCAAATAGAGGTATGATTATGGAAAATCAAGATCAGTCGTACATGGAACTGGCTTTACAGGAGGCCCGGGAGGCCACCCGTATCGGGGAGGTTCCCATTGGGGCCGTTTTAATTGGCGGGGGTGAAATTCTGGGGCGAGGGCATAATCTACGGGAAAAAAACCAGGACCCCACGGCCCACGCCGAAATTTTTGCCATCCAGGCTGCTGCCCGGAAAATGGGGACCTGGCGCCTGGAAGACTGCACCCTTTATGTAACCCTGGAGCCCTGCCCCATGTGTGCGGGGGCAATTATGCTGGCCCGGATCGCCCGGGTGGTATACGGTGCCCGGGATCCCAAAGGCGGAGCGGTAGAATCTCTGCTTAAACTCTATGACCTGGAAGGATTTAACCACAGGGTTTCTTATCAGGGCGGGGTTATGGCCGAAGAATGCGGCAGATTATTGAGCGAATTTTTTCGAGATCTTCGACAAGGAAGGGTGTCCGAGTCCGGCTGAAGGAGCTCGACTCGAAATCGAGTTGGCAGGAGACTGCCACGAGGGTTCGAATCCCTCCCCTTCCGCCAAGATTTTAATAGATTTGCGGAGAGGTGCTGGAGTCCGGCTTAACAGGCACGCCTGGAGAGCGTGTGAAGGCTCTGCCTTCCGAGGGTTCGAATCCCTCCCTCTCCGCCATTTTTATAGCTATTTAAGTTTGGCCGCACTAGACGGGGGGCTAGCGGTACCCTGTACCTGCAATCCGCTATAGCAGGGTCGAATTCCCGCCAGAGGGTTTTTCTGTTCGGGGCCTGACCTGGATAAGTGGTGTTGAACTCCGGGTCCTGCGCGACGAAGATCCACAAACCCCGTCAGGCCCGGGAGGGAGCAGCGGTAAGTGGGACCCTTCGGGTGCCGCAGGGGTTCCTGGAGGGAGCTAACTGTCCAGGTAACGTCCGGGCAGTTGATTCGAAGGCGGGTGTGCGGCCAATTTATTTCCCCTCGGGGGGGTTTTTTATTTTCGGGGCAGGAGAGTGGAGGGTATTGACGAATTGAGCTAAAGGGGAGGAATTATTATGGCCTATTTGGCGCTCTACCGCAAATATAGACCCCACCGCCTGGATGACATAGTGGGGCAAAAACCTGTCGTCAAAACTCTGATAAATGCTTTGAAGGCAGGGCAGGTTAACCACGCCTACCTTTTCTGCGGCCCCAGGGGGACAGGTAAAACTACAATTGCCCGGGCCCTGGCCAAGGCAGTTAATTGCAAGGAAGGACCTACTCCCGATCCCTGCGGAGTATGTATTTCCTGCAAAAGACACCAGGAAGGGAAGTCCATGGACCTGGTGGAAATTGATGCTGCTTCCAACCGGGGAATTGACGAAATCAGGGCTCTTAAAGGTACTGTTTCCTTTTCCCCGAGCGAAGGGCGAAATAAGGTTTATATTATCGACGAAGTTCATATGCTGACCAAAGAAGCCTTTAATGCTTTTTTGAAAACCCTGGAAGATCCTCCGGATCGGGTTTTGTTCCTACTCGCGACAACCGAACCCCACAAGGTTTTGCCCACGATTTTATCCAGGTGCCAGCGCTTTGATCTTCGCCTGCACACCTACAGAGATATTATTGAACGCCTGGAGTTTATCTGCAAGGAAGAAGGTGTAACAGTTTCTCCTGATGCCCTGCAGGCTGTCGCTGAAGCCGCGGGTGGGGGGCTCAGGGACGCAATTTCGATTCTGGACCAGGCCATCTCCTATTCCGAGGGGACCCTGGAACGAGACCAGGTTTATGAGCTCCTGGGAAGACTGGACCGAAGTGACCTGGCCCGGATAGTGGAAAAGATAATCACAAATGATACCGGGGAGCTTTTTACCCTGTGGCAGGAAATTGAGGAGAGGGGTAAGGATCCCAGGAACGTTTTGCGCGACCTCACCGGATATTTACGTAGCCTTTTGATATTGAAAGAATGCGGTCCTGAGACACGGCTTTTGGAGGTGCCTCCTGAGGACAAAAAGGAATTATTAAGCCTGGGTAGAAACCTAGACCGCTCGGATCTTCTGGCAATGCTGGAAATCCTTTCCGGTCTGGAAAAAGATATGGATTATTCCAATCATCCCTTTTTACTTTTGGAAATGGCAGGTCTGCGCCTGGCAAACTTAACAGGTGATAAGGAAATGAAAATAGAAAAAAACCCTGGTAAAAAAGAGGTTGAAAAAGAAATTATAAAGAAGCCTGAAAAAGAAACTCCCCGGGCGAAAAAAGAACAGAAGCCCGAGAAAGAACAAAAAAAAGCAAAAGATGAAAGAGGGAAAGAGATATTAAAAAAAGATGAGAGTGAAACTCCTACTCCTGTGACAAAAACTCCGAGCAAAGAAAAACCAATAACGGGAAAATCCATCAAGGATAACTGGGTTGAATTCCTGCACTTTCTGGGGCGGAAGAAGGAAGAAAACAGCATCTATCCAAGACTGCAGGCCCTTTTGCGGGATGTTTCTCCCCGGAGCCTGGAAAAAGGAAGGTTAACCCTGCAGGTACGTTTTGCTTTCCACCGCACTGAACTGGAGAAAAACCGTGATTATCTGGAGGCAAGTCTGCAGGAATATTTTGGCAAAAAAATTATTCCCCGGTTTATTATGGAAGGGGAACAGAAGGAAGAAAAACCCTTTATAGAAGAGACCGGGGGGGAAGATAGGGAAACCCTGAGGGAGCATCCCCTGGTCCAGGAAGCCCTGGAACTTTTTGAGGGTCGGATTGTAGAAGATTGAATTCTGGAAGAGGAGGTTTTACTGATGAACATGGGAAAGATGATGAAACAGGTACAAAAAATGCAGGCAGAAATGGCCCGCATTCAGGAAGAGCTTGCTGAAAGGGAAGTCAAGGCCAATGCTGGGGGGGGAATGGTAGAAGTTACTGCCAATGGAAAACAGGAAATACTGGATATAAAGATTGACCCCCAAGCAGTGGACCCCGATGACGTTGAAATGCTTGAAGACATGATCCTTGCTGCTGTAAATGAAGCTATGCGCCAGGCCCAGGAAATGGCCAGCCAGGAAATGCAAAAAGTTACCGGGGGCATGAACATCCCGGGTTTAATGTAAGATGCATTACTTTGCCCGTCCCATTGCCCGCCTGGTGGGGCAACTGACCAAGCTTCCCGGCATAGGTCCCAAAACCGCCCAGAGACTGGCTTTCTATATTCTTTCGGGGTCCCAGTCTGCTGCTAAAGAACTGGCCCAAGCCATACTGGAAGCCAAAGAAAAAATTAAATACTGTTCCCGTTGTTGCAACCTGACTGAAGATGATCCCTGCCCTATCTGTAAAGATGCCCGGAGGGACGGAGAAGTTCTTTGCGTGGTTGAAAACCCCCAGGATATTGTAGCAATGGAGAAAACCGGGGAATTTTTTGGATTTTACCATGTCCTGCACGGCTCAATTTCGCCCATTGACGGGATAGGGCCGGAAGAATTAAAAATTAAAGAACTCTTAAACCGGCTCCAGGACAGCAGCTTCAAGGAAGTGATTGTTGCCACTGACCCCAATGTAGAAGGAGAGGCAACTGCGCTTTACCTGGCCCGGATATTAAAGCCCCTTGGCTACAGAGTTACCCGGATAGCCCACGGACTCCCTATTGGGGGAGACCTGGAATATGCAGATGAAGTTACCCTGGGTAAGGCTTTGCAGGGACGCAAAGAGATATAAAACTACTGCCCCCACTGGCAAATTCCCGCTTTTTACAGGGGGCTTTTTTTACAGGTAAAAGTTCTTTATTTTTCCCTGGAAATGAATTGACCTGTATGGGGACTTCTGTTATACTAATTATTAGCATCTGTTTGTTATTTATAGGATTTTTGTCCGAGAACGCCGTATATGACCAACGGCTGTTATAGAAACAGCTGATTTTTTTTGGAACTGTACCAGGACACCCTGGGAAATAATATACAAAGGAGGGCAAATAAATGTCCGAATTAGTTGAAATTCGCTGGCACGGAAGAGGCGGTCAGGGCTCAAAGACAGCTTCTCTTCTGTTAGGTGTTGTTGCATCAGACCTGGGGCTTAATGTCCAGGCTTTCCCTGAATACGGGCCCGAAAGAATGGGCGCCCCTGTTCTGGCCTTCAACCGTATCAGCGAGGGTAAAATGACCCTGCATTGTCAGATTGAGAGTCCCAAAATTGTCGTTGTTCTTGATCCAACTCTCCTGGAAGTTGTTGATGTTACTGAAAATCTGGCTCCGGGAGGTAAGGTTCTGGTAAACACGAACCAAAAACCGGAGAAGATCAGGAAAAAACTTGGCTTGGAGCCAGGGCAGGTATTTACTTGTGATGCTAACAAAATTTCCCGGGAGGAAATTGGAGCGGTCTTTCCCAACACTCCAATGCTGGGAGCACTGGTAAAGGTTGGCAACGTGTTACCTATCGATCAATTCCGGGGGAAAATTGAAGAGGAATTTTCCAGCAAATTTTCCAGCAAGCCCGAGGTTGTCGAGGGCAATTTAAACGCTCTGGACCGGGCGATTCAGGAGGTGCAAGGGGAATGAGTAAAGAACAAAAACCTGGATGGAAGACGCTGACCCGTGGAGGATTGATCTTGGACGCGGGAAACGCAGATGAGTATGCCACCGGAGGTTGGAGAGTCAAGCGTCCCGAATGGATACCTGATAATTGTATTCACTGTCTTTTCTGCTGGGTTTATTGCCCCGATTCTTCTATTGAAACCAAGGATGGAAAAATGACGGGAATCGATTATGAACACTGTAAAGGCTGTGGTATTTGCGCCGAGGTTTGCCCTGCTAAAGAAAAGGCCATTGTTATGGAACCCGAAGGCGGGAAGGAGGATGGCGATGAATAAGAGAGTAGCGTTAACTGGAAATGAAGCTGTTGCCAAAGCCATGCAGCAAATTAATCCAGATGTGGTAGCGGCTTATCCGATAACTCCCCAGACAGAAATTGTTCAGATTTTCTCAAAATATGTTGCTGACGGCAAGGTAGAAACTGAATTTGTTACAGTAGAGAGCGAACACAGTGCAATGAGTGCCTGTATTGGATCTGCTGCGGGTGGTGCGCGTTCAATGACTGCAACCTCTGCTAACGGGTTGGCCCTGATGTGGGAAGTTGTTTATATCGCTGCTTCAACCCGCCTGCCGATTGTCATGCCTGTAGTAAACAGGGCTTTAAGTGCCCCAATTAATATTCACTGCGACCACAGTGATGCCATGGGCGCAAGAGATTCGGGCTGGATCCAGCTTTTCTCAGAAAATGCCCAGGAAGCATATGATAACGCAATTCAGGCGGTCAGGATTGGCGAAAGCAAGGATGTTCTTCTCCCGGTAATGGTAAATCTCGACGGGTTTATCATCAGCCATGCAGTAGAAAATTTAAATATTAATGATGCAGAAGAAGTTCAGAAATTCGTGGGCGAATACAAAGCAGAACACCATCTTCTGGATAAGGATAATCCAATTACAGTTGGCCCTCTTGATCTTCAGGATTACTACTTTGAGCATAAACGCCAGCAATCCGAGGCCATGAAATATGCCAAAGAAGCCGTGAAGAAAATTGGTAAAGAGTACGGCGAATTGACCGGACGGGAATACGGATATTTCACCGGATACAAACTGGAAGATGCAGAAATTGTCCTGATCGGAATGGGTTCGACCATGGGTACTGCCCAGGCCGCTGTTGACGAACTCAGGGAACAGGGTGTAAAAGCGGGATTGCTCAAACTGAGAATGTTCCGCCCCTTCCCTGCCGAAGAACTGGCTGAAGCACTGGCTCACGTCCCGGTGATAGGAGTCCTGGACCGGGCAGAAACTTTTTCCACCAATGGTGGACCTCTCTTTACCGATATGCACTTTGCCCTTTATGGACAGGAGCACAAATTAATTGACTTCATCTATGGTTTGGGCGGTCGGGACACAAATGTTTCCCACCTCAAGGGAATGTTTGAAATGCTGCAGAAAGCAAAAGATGGGCAGCCTATCGACCGGATCAACTATATTGGAGTCAGGGAGTAGGAGGTGCGAAAATGGCAAATTTAAAAGAATTATCTAAAAAAGAAGAGATATTGACCGGAGGTCACCGCCTTTGTGCTGGTTGCGGGGCTTCGATAGTGGGTAGACAGGTCCTGGCTACAGCCAAGAACCCTGTTGTGGTTGCCCTGGCCACCGGTTGTCTGGAAGTTTCCACAACTATCTTTCCCTATACCGCCTGGCGCTGCTCCTACATCCACAACGCTTTTGAAAATGTTGCAGCTACCCTGAGTGGAGTGGAAACCGCCCATAAAGCCCTGCGCAAGCGAGGAAGGGTCCCCGATGAAGATTATGACTTTATCGCCTTTGGTGGTGACGGGGGAACCTATGATATAGGTTTGCAGTCCCTTTCCGGAGCAATGGAAAGAGGACATAATATGCTGTATGTGTGCTATGACAACGGTGCTTATATGAATACTGGAATTCAGCGTTCTTCTGCAACTCCTAGTGGAGCTGATACAACCACCAGCCCTGCTGGGTCCGTTATTCCAGGAAAAAGCCAGCACCGGAAGGAATTAACCGATATTATCGCCGCTCACAATATTCCTTATGTTGCCCAGGCAGTTCCTTCAAACTGGCGTGATTTAACCAAGAAGGTAGAAAAAGCCCTGGACAAAAAAGGTGCTGCTTTCCTCAACACTCTGGCAGTATGTCCGCGAGGGTGGCGTTCAGCAGAGGAAAAGGGAATTGAGATCACCCAGCTGGCAGTAGACACCTGCTACTGGCCCCTGTTTGAAGTTGAGGATGGAGAATGGCGCCTGACTTACAGGCCCAAGGAAAAGAAACCCCTCGAAGAGTGGTTCAAAATTCAGGGGCGTTTCCGGCACCTCTTCAAAGAAGAGAACAAGCACATCCTGGAAGAAGCCCAGAAATATATTGACCGCCGCTGGAAGAAAATCCTCCAGCTTTGCGGAGAAGAAGAATAGAATAGAATAGAATAG
>SKTZ01000142.1 GCA_007122335.1 Bacillota bacterium | reverse complement strand
GCAAGCATCTTAAAGGTAAAAGCAACATCACTTGCGGTAAAAGGCTCTCCGTCGTGCCATTTTACGTTTTCGTGTAAAAAGAAGGTGTAAGTTCTGCCATCTTCAGATACTTCCCATCTTTTTGCCAGGTGGGGTTCCCATTCCAGTTCAACGTTGGCCCTGATTAGCTGGCTGTAAATCAGGTCACTTACATCTCGATCGGATCGAGTTGGCCAAATAACAGTGTTAAGGTTTCCGGGTTCACTGAAACCAGCTATTCTGAGAGTACCCCCACTTGCCAGAATCGGGTTACTCGCAAACAATAGTACAAAAACAAGCAAAAATAAAATCGGTAAAGATTTTCTCATAATTACCTCCCCATAAATTTTTTTCCAAACATGCTTTAAAAACTTTCTTTTCTCCTGCCTTCCAAAAGATTCCATCATTTTAACAGCTTAACTTAGTTATATTTTATATTGTCAGAAAGCAGCACTATTTGCTGTAAAATTGACTACAATAATTTAATTAAATTTTTGAAAATTAATTCTTAAACCCTAATAACTCGCGGGGACCTGGTTAAAATCTCACATCCATTTGCAGTTACCCGGACAATATCTTCTAATCGCACTCCTCCTTTCTCTGGCAAATATAACCCTGGTTCAACAGTAAAAACCATATTTTCCTGGATAATCTCTTTGCTGTCCATAACCACCCTGGGATATTCGTGAATCTCCAGGCCAACTCCATGTCCCAATCCTCTCAAGCTGTACTGTTCCAGGTCAGCTTCTTCGAAAACATCTCTGGCCAGTTTATCCAGGTAATTACAATCTACTCCTGGTTTAACGCCTGCAATTGCTGTATCTATCGCCTTCTCCACCAGTCGGAAAATTTCTACCATATCAGGCCTGGGCTCTCCAACCCAGATAGTTCGAGTAATATCAGACATATACCCGCCCCAACGACCTGCAAAGTCAATTACAATAAAATCTCCCTCTTCTATTTCCTTGTCAGTGGGTTTTCCGTGGGGAAGGGACGATCTTACTCCAGAAGCAACAATTGTTCCGAATGCAGGCGGCTCACTTCCTAATTTTGCAAGTAAATATTCCAGTTCAACTGCAACCGCTTTTTCGGTCATACCGGGTTTGATAAAGGGCAGAAGTTCTTCCAACGCCTCATCAGCAATATCAACTGCCTTGACCAGGTTTTTGATTTCTTCTTCGTCCTTTACTGCTCGCAGATTCTTTCCAACATCAACAGTAGGTTGCCATTCAACTTCAGGAACCTGTTCTTTTAGATTTCGGAGCTGGAAGTCAGTAATTTTTCGGGATTCAAAAGCTACTTTTTGCAAATCAAACCTGGAAAAAACTTCCTTTAAGGTTTTAAAGGGGTCAAGACCATGAGTAATTATTTCAAAGCCTTGCGCCTGTTTTTCAGCCTGTTCGGTATAACGCTGATCAGTAACCAATACTTGTTTATCTTCCGTCACCAAAAGGTAAGCATTGCTCCCAGTGAAACCGGAAAAATAGCGCCAGTTTTCATAGGATGATACAAAAAAAGCATTGCAACCATTTTCCCTCATAAATTCTTTGAGTTTTTTTATTCTCAAGTCCTTTTCCCCTCTCTATTCTTCAAGTTTTGGATCTAATGCATCCCTCAACCCATCACCAATAAAGTTTATACTTAAAACTGTTATAAGTATGGCTAAACCCGGAGGAATCCAGATCCAGGGACGGAAACCCAGGACTGTAATCGAAGTTGCGGCGTTAAGCATATTCCCCCAACTTGGAGTGGGCTGTTGCACACCCACACCCAAGAAACTTAGAGATGCTTCAATCAGGATGGCCTG
This sequence comes from Bacillota bacterium, assembly GCA_007122335.1. Taxonomy (GTDB): domain Bacteria; phylum Bacillota; class Halanaerobiia; order B1SED10-174; family B1SED10-174; genus T1SED10-26. Next base: position 6,841 of record SKTZ01000142.1, on the reverse strand, counting down.
GGCGGTTAAAAGAGTAGCCTGAACCAAAAGGGGAGCCATAATATTGGGAATAACATGGCGGCCAATAATCCTAAAATCACTGGCCCCGAGGGCTCTTGAAGCCTGGATAAAATCCAGCTCCCGAACCCTTAATATTTCTCCCCTGACCATCCTTGCGACCCTGGTCCAGTAAACCAGTCCAATAATAGCCATTACATTAAAAATATTCGGTTTCAACATTGTTGAAACAGTAATAACCAGAAAAAGAACCGGGAAACAGATTACAACATCCGTTACCCTCATTATCAGGGAATCCACCCATTTCCCAAAATAACCGGCTAAAGCCCCAAGAACTACGCCAATAGAGCAAGCAATGCTTACAGAAACAAGTCCTACACTCAAAGATATCCTGCCAGCAAAAATCATCCTGCTCAAAACATCTCTTCCCAGATTATCAGTTCCCAGAAGATGGTTGCTGGAAGGTGGTTGGGAAGTATTGGCAAGCCCAAATTCATTCCGGACCGTAATAAAAGGGTTGTAAGGAGAAATAATTGGGGCGCATAATGCCAGGATTATTAATAAAAGGATTACTCCCAGTCCAAAGAGCGCTAGCTTGTTCTTTTTAAAACGATTCCAGGCTCTTTTAGAAAAAGATCTTTCTATACCCACTGAACCCCGGGGTGATTTAGTTATCTCGGTTGAATTTATCTGGCTCATTTTTACCTTCCCCCCATCATGAATACCGGATGCGCGGATCTACAAAAGCATAAAGAATATCCGCAATCAGATTCCCCATTAACACAAGGGTAGACGTAAATAGATTTAAACCCATTACAATGGGGTACTCCCTGCCGGTGATTGCAGCAATCCCCAGGCTTCCCATTCCCGGCCAGTTGAAAACCTGTTCAGTAATATAAGCCCCCCCAAACAAAAAAGGAATGGATAAACCAAATATTGTGATAACCGGAATGAGGGAATTTCTCAAGGCGTGCTTAAAAAGTACAACTTTTGCACTCAAACCTTTGGCCCTAGAAGTTCGAATATAATCATGAGTTAATACCTCTATCATGCTTGATCGGGTAAAGCGCATAACTGCGGCCATGTTGGGCAAAGCCAAAGCCAGTGCAGGAAGAAACAAATGTCTTACCCGGTCAATAAAATAAGGCCAGCCTTCATAATTCATGCCAATACCCATTAAACCTGAAGTTGGAAACCAGCCCAGTTTAAGTGCAAAAATGTAAATCAACCCCAACCCCAAAAAGAAGCCAGGAATTGAAATTCCTACGAAAGCCCCCAAGGTTAGACCATAATCTGGAATCGAGTATTTGTGGCTGGCAGAAAAAACACCAAGGGGGACCCCCAGAATGAAACTTATTACCAGAGCAGTAGAAGTTAAAAGCAGAGTTGCGGGCAATCGCGCTCCTATTAATGCGGATACAGGCTGTCCTGTCCTAATGGTATACCCCAGGTTTCCGCTTAAAATCTGCTTCAGCCACTGCCAGTACTGGACAATCAGGGGACGATCCAAACCCAGGCTTTGTTCTGCCCTGGCCAGATCTTCCATGGAAATGCTGGGATCAATCATTGTCACCATGGGATTCCCCGGAGCAAGCTGCATAATCATAAAAGTTAGCAGAGTAATCCCGAACAAAATGGGAATAGCTTGGACTATCCTTCGAATAATATATTTTTGCAAATTCCCCACCCCACTTCAGCAATAATTTATTTCTCAAAAAAAGAAGCCGGAAGCCCTTATGCAACCGGCTTCTGAGAAATAACCTGTCAAAATATCACTTACTATTAAAAAACATTTTATCTTGCCATTGTTTTCAAAAACATTCTTCTCTTGTGCCTGGTTATTCCGGAACCTCAATCCCCTGGTTTTTTAATCTGGATACATCTTCTTCTAGATTTAGTTTTTTAAGGGTTGCCAAGCGAGGAACCCCTGTTTCCGGATCCCAGCCCCGGGCACTGTAATATTCTTCTAGCATAGGTTCCAACTCAAATACAGATCCGGCCGTGGGACCGCATTCTTCCGGCATGGGTTCCTCGATGAAGCGTTTCGGGAGTGTATCGTCTTCCTTCTTCAAACCACACATGGTGTTGTAAACCCTTTCTGCATTATTAATCCTGGTCCCGATATTTTGGAGATCCTGAGCAGAAATTTCCCAGCCCAAAGCAGCGTTTAATAGATCTGCTGCAGCTTCAAAAGGAAGAATTTCCATAGCCACAAAGGTATTTTTGCAAATTTCGAGAGCGTCAACAATAGCACACCAGTCTTCAAAGTAGTTCACTACCAGTCCTTTCCCTTTTGGGCTCAACCTTAAGGCAGATTCAGGAATTCCAAATCTTTTTTTACCCAATTCAGGATCTTCAAGTAATTCAAAGAAAGGTTCTGCTCTAAGGTGATCAGCACCCCGACTGGCAACAGCATTACCCAAACCATAGGCTTTTATTCCTCGTGGCTCTCCTAAAAAGAGCTCGCTATTTTTTACCTGCATAGCATAGTCAATTGCACCCTTACCTATTTTTTCCGCTGCAACTTTTGAACCATCCGCAAGAACTCCGCCAAAACCACGTCTATCTTTAATTTGCTCGATTAATTCAAGGACTGCTTCTCCATTACCCCAGGAAAGGTCCAGCCCCTCTGTATCCTCTTTTGTAATAATTCCTCTATCGTATATTTCCATGGCAAAAGAAACACATCCTGAAACTGCGATAGTATCCATACCATAGCGGTTGCATAAATCAACGGCCTTCAAAGCAAGGGACAGATCATTAACCAGGATGCGTGAGGTAAAACCTGCAAGCGATTCGAATTCAGGACCTTCACTATGGAAACCCTTGAAAGGTCCATCCGTTATTTTAAAATAACGGCTGCAGGGTATTGTACAACCAAAACAACCTTTATTTTTTACATTGTATTTCCTGGCCAGCGTTTCCCCCGAAACCATATCCGCATCTTTATAAACACCAGTTTGGTGGTTTTTTGTATTCAACATCCCATAAGCATTCAGTGAAGAAACAAGGCGAGTTGTCCCCATCAATAAGCGCGATTCATATTCGGGGTGACTTTCAATATCGTTGAAAACTTTCCGCATTAGCCGGTTAAATTTCCCGGTGTTTTCCACTTTAATAGTATTTGTCCCTCGTAGAGCAATGGCTTTAAGGTTTTTAGAGGCCATTACTGCTCCCATTCCTGTCCGGGCGTTAGCACGAACTATATTCGTAAAAATCCCCGAATATTTCACTCCGTTTTCAGCAGCTGGCCCAATGATGGCAATTTGAAAATCATTGTCACCCAGTTCAGCAAGCAATTCTTTATTGCCTTCCCGAGTATCCAGCCCCCAGAGATGATTTGCATTCCTGAATTCCACCCTGTCATTGTAGATATAAATATAGGTCCGTTCATCTGCCTGTCCTTCAATTATTATCTGGTCAAAACCCGCAAATTTCATTTCAGAACAGAAAAACCCGCCGGCATTGGAATCCCCTAAAAGCCCCGTTACTGGGGATTTAGCAGAAACATTAAATCTCTGCCCGGGAAAACTTGTGCCAACAAGAGGTCCTGTCCCAAAAATCAGTTTGTTGTCTGGTCCAAGAGGATCTATGTCAGGAGGAACTTCATCAAGTAATCTGCGAATATTAAAACCCCTACCACCAAGGTATTCTTTGATATATTTTTCAGGCAAAGGCTCTATATTATAGGTTTTTTCCGAAAGATTTATCCTTAAAACCCGTCCGGTAATCACTTTAAAAGCTGGCATTTAAATATCCTCCTTCTTTTTATTCCATTTATCCCAAACAACTCCGCCTTTATAAAGGGCTAGTTCTTCCCTTTTTTTTTGGGCCAGACCATTCCTATCCTCGTAAACTAGGGCACCCAGGGGGCAGCGGTCTACACACTGAGGATTACCATTACACAGGTCGCAAACAAAAGGCATATTTTTATCGGGGTGAAAATTAATGGCTCCCGCCCAACAGGCTTCCACGCATCTTCCACAACCTATGCATTCTTCTTCATCAATTAGAATAGCGTTTGTTTTCCCATTTCTTGTAATTGCGTCAACCGGGCATACTTCCATGCATGGAGGTTCTGTACACTGATGACAGGTAACCGGGACATCTAATCCTTCATGCTCCATTTTAACAACCCTTATCCTGGATACACTGGAACCAAACTGCTGCTCATGTACTACCGAGCAGGCCATCTCGCAAGCTCTACAACCTGAACATAACTCTGGTTTGGAAATTATTGTTTTCAACTATTTTACCTCCTCTTAAAAATTTTCCCCTGCTTTTCTTGTTGTTTTACCCTCCACCTAGGGGGTATAAGAAAATTATTCGGTTGTTCTCCCCCAGTTGTGTCGATAATTTTTGCAGCGAATTAATATTGACAGCTCTCGCATCATCTTTTTCCAGGTACAACTGAAAGGACTTATAAAAATCAGGGGATAGTAGGGTGGAATTTTTTGCGGCCAGTTCAGACAAGGCTTCACCAACAGTAGCTTCTTCTTTCTCCAATACTACTGTTTCTTCTTTTTTATTCAGTTTTAGAACTAGCTCCCCTATAAAAGCAAATTTAATAGTAATCACTTTTCTTTCCCCTATTTTTTTATTTTCCTTTATTTACCTTTGATTAACTCCCCATCCTTAATTATAAAAGGCATTAGTTCCTTATCCTGAAAAATCTTAATATTTTCTATTGGATTCCCTTCAACTATCACAATATCCGCCAATTTTCCGGCTTCAATTGAACCCAATGTTTCACTTAAGTCAAGTAATTCAGCACCTTTTATTGTTGCAGCTTGTAAAGCGTCAAAAGGAGACATCCCGCTATTAACCATTAATTCCAATTCCTTTGCATTATTACCATGGAAATTGAAACAGGTCCCTGCATCTGTCCCCATGGCAATTTTAACTCCGGCTTTATAAGCTTTCTTGAAATTTTCAAAACCAAGGTCAACTATTTGTTTGGCTTTTTTGACACTGTTTTCCGGAATACCTGCTTCCGACCCCTTTTCACTTATTAAATAGCCAGCAACAAGGGTAGGAACAAGAAAAACTCCTTTTTCTATCATCATTTCAATAATTTCATCAGTTAAAATGGATCCATGTTCAATTGAATGAACCCCTGCTATTATCGCGTTTTTAATTCCCACGGCCCCTTGAGCATGGGCCATTACTTTCTTTCCGGCATTTTGGGCTTCTTCGACTGCTTCTCTCATTTCATCTACCCTTAACCCAATATGGTCAGGGTTATCTCCTGTCGATAAGATTCCTCCTGTGGCAGCAACTTTTATTACATCCGCCCCGTCCCGCAACTGTTCCCTTACCGCTTTTCTAACTTCCAAAGGTCCATCTACCACATATCTCTGGGCAAAGCTAACTTCCGGGGGCCAGCCATTGGCATGATCCCCATGCCCCCCGGTTATTGATAAACCCCGACAACTGACTAGCATTCTGGGACCTTTAATATACCCTTTTTCAATCGCCTTTTTTACGGAGATATCGATAAGAGATTCCGCACTTGCATCTCGTATTGTGGTAAATCCCGCCATTAAGGTTTTGGTTGCATTAACTCCCGCTCTTATCCCCATGAGGGCAACAGAATCCTTAAAGTCATCCTCAAAATTAGGTTGGCCGGAAGACTGAACATGGACATGAGAGTCAATTAAACCGGGAAAAATGAAATGATCCGCATTTAATGTGATTTTTTTATAATCTTCTCCTACTGGTTGTTGATTTTCCTCTTTATTAACTCCAACAATTTTGTTTCCCTCGATAATTACCTGGGGGTTCTCAAAAATTGTGGTATCTTTTCCATTGAATAGTTTACCACCTGTTATACAAATTTTATTCATTCGGCTATTCTCCTATCCCCATAGCTCTTTCCAGGCTTCCAATGGGAAAACCGGTAACGGCTTCAATCCGGAAATATTTGTCCAAACGAATTTCTTCTGGATCTTCGATACGAAAGTGGTCCAGCATTTTTTTAACTATTTCCAAGTTTGGAATTTCATAAATTTCATAAAAATTCCACATTCTCAAGCCAGGACTTCCTGCCATAGAAACTTCATCGTCCAGGGTCGTAATTAGTTCGGCTCCCATTTCTTCCCATTTTTTGTGGATGCCCACCCAATAATTAAATACCCTGTTTTTTTCTTCTTGGTCACACTGGGTCCAACCATCTACAAAAGCTCCCCGCAATATTAATCGCAATTTTTTTTGGGCCATTCTTTTTCCCCTTTTCTATTACTTATTTATAAAAGTTCACCTAAACCGGCAATCATGTTCCCTTTATCCATACTGGGAGTTGTTATTACTCCCAGGACACAACAATCAACCGGAGAATAGACTTTCTCTAATTCCTCTCCCCAAAAATCCTTAAGAATTCCTAACCGCGCTCCTTTTTGTAAAATTTCACCCGCTTTTACCTCTGGATAAAAAACACCTCTTTGTTGAGCATAAACCCCAACAAAATCCTTTAAATAGGTTGGTTTAAATCTCTTTTCTATTTCACCATCAATCATTTTCAAAAACCTCATAACATTTTTTACACCCCGGTAATGAAACCTTTCGACCAGTTCCAAATCTAAAATACCCTGGCTTCCTGCTTCAGCCAAAATTCCTGGTATTCCAGCTTCAGCTGCCGCATTGTAAAGCCCGCCTTTGGAAAATTGTTTATCCTTGTTTTTCATTTTTTTCAAAAGAACTGGCATGTCAAATGCTTCGGCCATTTTTTCGGAAATCTCATCCACCTGTTGATTAAAGGTTTCAGGCCAGCTGGAATATGGAGTTAAAACCTCTTCCAAATCTCCCCCGTGAAGGTCAATAATAAAATCCGAATCTTTAATAATGT
>SKTZ01000004.1 GCA_007122335.1 Bacillota bacterium | reverse complement strand
TTTGTTCCCCTGAACCCAGCTCTTCAAACATGGATATCCTTCTTCTCCGGTTTTTCGGTTTTTCTTCTCTTTTGAATTCCCGGGCATCTCCGGAATCATAGAGCTGAGGATTGTTTTCCTTGAGTTCTTTTATGGCCTCTTCACATTCCCGCCCGTCAACCTTTTTTACTGCTTTCAGGGAAAATATTTCTTTGATATCCTTTTCCCCTTCCATTTCTCCACCCCATCCAAAGTCACCGGCCAGAACTTCCAGGAATGATCCCACAGGGCTGATGTCATCTTCTTTTATTTCCGCTTCGGGATATTTTAACAAGATTTCCAGGCTTTCCCCCGTGGTGCTTAAGACTAATAGATATTTTTCTTTATCTTTTGAGGAGTTAAATTTGTCCTTGGCCCGCAACAAATCATTCACAAAATTATCCTTTTGTTCACGATCCCCCGTAACCTTTTTATTCAGATCCAAGGTAATTTTAAAAAAATTAGCCATTTTATTTCCTCCCCTCAAAGTCAGGTAAGGAAATATTACCATTGTTATATGACACCTGGGTGTCAGTTAAAAGGAAAAGCAGGAAACCATTTTTTGTTTTCCTGCATTTTTTAAACTTCTAATTAATTTTAAAAATACTAAAAAGAACCTGGAGCAAATTATTTTCAATACTTTTCCTTCATTTGGCCTGTCCTGGAGTAAAAATTTGGCAGAGTTAAGATTGGTGGATTATTTCTCCAGAGGTTTTTCCTTTTAAATAATGGTTTTTTGTTAGCAAAAACAAAAGATACTGGTTTAAACTTAGGCCCTCTTCCTCAGCTCGAAAGGTTAATATTTTATGCAAACTTTTTGGCAAGCGAAGGGTGAATTTACCACTAAATTCTGTTTTTTCATAATCCTTGGGGGCGGGAATTTTTTTTCCCCTTTCAACTGCAATCTCGAGCCATGCTTTGATTGCATCCCGAACCATCGCCAATGCTTCTTCTTCTGTTTCACCCCCACCTACACAACCCGGTAACTCTGGCACTTCTGCACCCCATTCTTCCTTTTCTCCCTCCAGGCCTTTAATCGGATATAAAACTATCCTATATTGGTTTGCAAGCTTTTCAACATTAATATCTTTTTCCACTTTAATCCCTCCCCAAACAATCAATTTTCATTTCAATTGCATCAGCAACCATTTTTACATAAGCCTTTTTCAAATGTTTCCCCTTGTAAGGAATAGTTATTTGATATGGTTCTTCCCCAATTTCCGATGTTTGATTTGGATCCAAGAATTTTTCTAATTGTGGGTGAAAATAGATGAAGTGACTGCTTCCCCCAGAACTTTGTCGCCTTTCAAAACCATGAAATTGAAGCAACCAGTCAGCATCCTTAAAAGAAATATTTGCTGATATAGGCCTGTTCAAAAATTTCTCTAGTAAATTTTCTGCTTTTCTTTTGGACAAACCATTTCAGCCCTTTCTTTATAGTTTTAATACCATATCCGATACCAAATTCCTTTTTATTTTTTAAAAAAGCTTCCCACAACTCATGGAAAAACCATTATTTTTAATTTCTTCCTTTATTTGTAATTTCCTTTTTGCTTCTTTCTTATTCGAACATCCAGTATTTTTTCTCTCGCAAATCAAGTATTCTCTTCAAACCTATAATCCGGCAAGAAAAAACCCCGGCAATATGCCAGGGTTTCTGATTATCAAGTTATACTTTATATTTCGGGTATCTCCTATGAAGCTACTCAATGGGCTTAGGAACAATGCGAACAATTGAAACGGTTCTACCTTCAACAGCAGCATAGATAGCTCCATCATGTTGACCTACAGTAACGTCACGGACCCGCCAGCCTTCATCTGCAAGCAGGGGATCAAGCTCTTCAAGACCATTGTCTGTGAGCCTGAAGTGTGCCAGGTATTGGCTTGCCAGGCCACCAACAAAAAGATCTCCCTTCCAGCTAACAAACCCCTCAGCATCGTAAAAGGTCATCCCTGCAGGCGGAAATCCGCCACTACCGCACTCCCAGTAATGCACGGGGTTGATGGTGTCATCTCGATCTTCCGGAAGATCTCCGATGGGCTGTCGGGTAACATAACCACAGCCATAGGTAGCTATCGGCCATCCATAGTTGTTGCCTCCATGGATGATGTTTATCTCATCTCCGTCTCGCTCTCCGTGTTCACTCTGCCAGATCTCTCCCGTTTCTGGATGAATGGTCATCCCTTGAGAGTTGCGGTGGCCATAGGTGTATATCTCGTCCAGGACATCTGGGTCATCTACAAAGGGATTATCTTCAGGAATACTTCCATCACGATAGAGCCTAATTGTGGTACCCAGTACATTGGAGGTATCCTGAGATACGTGATCGTCAAAGGTCTTGTCTCCCCGGTCACCTATAGTCATGTAAAGGTAATCCCCCTGTATGATCACTCGTGACCCATAATGAGCTGTGCTGTCCAGGAATGGTTCGGCAAAGTAAAGCTCCTCCAGGTCGGTTAATCTTTGCCCTTCTAAATCAAGCACAGCCCGAGCCAGAAAGGTTGTTGTATTCCCATCGTCATTCGCAGCAGAATATGTTAGATAAACCAGTTGATCTTGGTCAAAGTCTGGCGAAACCCTCACATCCAGAAGGCCACCCTGACCTCTTGAATCAACCTCAGGAACCCCTGTAATTTCAACAACTTCGAGTGTTTCAGTATCAATCAGAAACATTGAGCCTTCGTTTTCGCTTGCCAGTAACCGGGAAGTTCCGGGCAGGAAATCAATTGCCCAGATAAGGCCCAGGTCTTCAGTTACTACTTCAAGGACAGGTTCTACTTCATTTCCCGCCTGGGCAATTGGCATGCCAACACGGGCCTTCTCATCATCAAATATGCCCTGCTGCACTATATGGAATGCCAAAACTAGCAGAATTACGACAACAATAGATCCGTAAATAAACAATCTTTTTCTCATTTTTTTCCCCTCCATGTAAAAAATAAACGCCTTTTTCACCATTTCTTAAGAATTTTTAAAAGGAGATTAAATTCTTTCTCGGGCATCAGCCTCCATAGGAGGAAAGCTGTCGTTAGTTTCTTCCCATAAACAATGATTTTTTTGTTATTTATCCTGTCTAATATTTTCTATGAAGCTGACTAGATCAACCGCAAAACGTTCAGGTTCTTCCCAATGGAGCGAGTGCCCCGCCCCTTCATATATTAAAAGGTTTGAATTCGGTATGGTTTTTACCTGTAAATCCTGTTCACTCCGCGGTATGCCCGTGTCCTGGTTTCCCCATAGGATAAGGACTGGTGCTTTGATCTTGCCTTGCTCAACGGACATATCTTCCTCCAAATCCCGCAGAACAATTGCCTTCCATACCCGGGCGGGAACTTTCAAACTTTCTTTTACCATAGTCTCAAAGAATTGCTGCGGGATTTCCCGGGCTATGGTATCTTCCTGAAGTTCACGCAATAAATCCGGATTAAGGGGATCTTCCATTTTTGAAATTACCTCATCCCATAACTCCACATCGCTTGGATTGTTTGATACGTCTGAAAATGAACCTATTAGCACCAACCCCATGGTCCGCTCGGGATAATCTAAGGCAAAGCGCTTGGCATGGGAGCTCCCACTGGAATGGCCGACAACTATAGCCGTATCTATATTCAGAGTATCCATGAAGGCAGCCAGGTCAGATGCGAAGTGGCTGTAAGAGTATTCTTTCTCAGGTTTGCTGGAATTCCCGTGCCCCCTTTGAGTCGGGGCAATGACCCGATAATCTTCTGGAAGGTAAGGAAAAACTTGTTCAAAAGATCGCCAGGAGTCACCCATACCATGGAGAAGTATTACCGGAATTCCTCTGGGGGAGCCCTGCTCATAATACTCAAGAATAACCCCTGTGGATAGTTCTATTGATTTGAGAACATTTGACATTCTTCCCCCCCCCTTATACAGAGTAGTTTTCCAATTAAAAAAGGAATCTGCCAAACCCGTTTACTTATAAGGGTTTAAGGGAAAAAGGCTTAACCGCAATAAGCAAAGTCAGGCCTGGTCTTATGAATTCAATATTTTTTTAACGCCTATTTCTGGAAATCCCAGGGAATCACAGTTGAGTTGGTGTTTTTATCATACGTGATTTTAATAATATTTTCAAATTAGAATTAAGTTCACATTTTTCTTTTAAATTCCTTCTGATAACCAGAAGTCTTTAATTAGTTAACCAACTACTTTTTTCTAAAGTATGTCTTTCTTTCTGGGTTTCTTGTGCCTTTATCAATGCTAATCCATTTTTAAATAAACCCTTCCTTTAGGTCACTCCTATTTACCGAAAATATCATACCTAACTAAAAAAGCAGGAAACCCAAAATTAGTTTCCTGCAATAATATCACAGACACCACTGCAATCATATTGAAGAGATTAGTTTTTCCTGGATTAGCTACCCCTCCCAGATACTCCTATTCGCTGGCTGGCAGTATTCCCTGGAACTGCAATATTGTCTGCGGGATCAAATTCTGTTTCTCCATTTCCTGTATCTCCATTATTACAACCTCCTGCAAGTCTACAATTAACATAAGCCCAGGCCCTTTTGACACGGCCCAAATGCTCTTCAATCCACCTGGTCCTTTGTTTAATTGCGGTAGGGTCCGTCGCAGCTTCAATCCCCTTATCCAGGTGTTCGGAATCATATAAGTTCTCTACGTCCTGCCAACTTGGGGGAGTTTCGTAATTTTCCCTGAAATCATCATACCATTCCTTTGATCCTTTAATTTGATCATACCGGTCCTTGGCCCCCGGAAATCTACTTTGGATTTGTTCCCATGTCTCACGCCAGCCTTGAGCCAGGACCCTGTTGGAAAGGGAAGAAACTAACTGGAAAAATAAGGACTTTTGGGCTTGCTGATTTAATGCCCCCGGGACCCCAACATAAGTCCAGCCCTCAAGGACAAACTCCACTCTCTCAATTCCCCCGGGGAATTGATCATTGGGACGGATAGCCACGAAATAATCGAAAGCATAAGCGGTTAACCCCGGATCATCCGGAACCTGAGCAGGAACAACGGTATCATCATAAAAAATTTCCAGGCGATTGCCCCGCGTATCACTTATAGCACCTATTCTTCCCAATTGATCTCTTTCAATAAACATGGGTTCGGGGTGGAAAACCTGTACTTCTGTCCTGGAGTAACCCCTGGTATTATAACGAACATAATAACCCCCCGGATGGTACGACCACCTACCACCCGGAACTTCTCGGCTCCCCTCTCCCCAGGGAACTTCGCCTGTTAAAAAAGCAATCCTCTCCAGCTCTTCATAAGTAGTTTCAGCCCTGGTTAATAGTTCCCGCATGTTGTTCTCAACCTCCAGAACCTGAAAAACCGAAGCGGGAACCTGGCCGATAGCCTGTTGTCTTATTCTTTCGGGAAAAACATCCACCGCGTTTCTGTTTAGCCTTACTATCTCCTGGGGGGATAGAAGTCTGGCTGCTGCAGCTTGATTATCCCGGGACAAATTTTCGAACCTGGCCCGGGAAAGGACAGCCCATATCAAAGTCTGAACCTGCCTTTGAGGAATATTGGGATGAGAAACCGAATTCCTTAATATACTTTGAATTGCAGAAGCCTGACTCCCTATATAAGGAGCATAAACCATACCTCTCCCTACTCCTGGTTCATGGGTTCCAGCTTTAAGGCAATAACTCTGCAAGGCACCCCCATAAACCCCGTTAGGAAGAAAAAATCCTCCTGCGGAGCTCCGCTCTAATTCAAAAAGAGAACCGTCATTCTCCGGATTAAAGCCATCAAGAAAGGGAATATCTCTATTTGCATTTTTGAGGCTGGTTGTTAAAGGGGGTTCATCCGAAAGAATTCTTGTCAGATCAGGAAACTGTTCCCCGACAAAGTCACATCCCGGAAAAAGCCAAAACAAGATAAGGGAAAAAAAGAGAGTGAAAAAAATTGCTTTCCTCATAACCTTCACCTCCTTCATTTTTGTCCCAATTCAATTTTTTTGATTAAGATCCGCCTGTAAAACTCCCAACCCCAGTATTTTAATTTGTTAATCGGTTAAATTAAGTGTTAAATAATTCGCTACCTTTAAGCTTATAACCTTTTTTCTTAAAAATTAATAAAGATAATGTCCGGTTAGTTTTGCCTTGTTCTCTTTTTATTACTTCAAAGAAATCGCTTCACTCAAAAACTTTAGAAAAACCTTTCTTTCTACTTACCCCTTTAATAAAGCTTTTACCTTCACTATTATTTTTTCCTTAATTGTTCCTTGCCAGAAATAAAAAGCCCCGGCAATATGCCAGTTTTTCTGGCTATAAAATTAACCTCTATTAAAAGGTTTCTGGGCAAAACAATATCCTCACTGTAGCGATTTTAAAGCAGTTTTTCTTCGCAAGCAAAAATATTATTATCCAAACCCCCTAAAAGCCAGAAATACCCTAAAAACCCTATTTTTTTCTCAGTCGAACTCAAATGCCCACAGGGCTTACTGGGTCAAATGTTCCATCATGATGTTAGCCATCATATAAATACGAGCATTTGTGATCAGGTGAGGAGGTTTTTAGTCCAATTCATATTCCGCAATCATCGGGACTCTTATTGATTTACCCGTTGCCGGAATACCTGAAAACTCACCGATATGGGTTCCGACAATTGTCCCTTCGAGAACGGCATATCTGTTGCCAAAAGTAATGTTATGGTCTTCTCCAACAGAGTCAAAGGCTATGGTGTAAATGTAGTTCATGGTTTGAATCAACATATCTTTTCCTTCGGCCAAAATTCTATTATTGGCAACATCAAAAAAAAAATTACATTACCACAAACGAAGTCATAATTATGAACCTCTGCAGGATCACTGGGGAAAAGGTAGCCCAGGATTATCTCCTGGGTAAATTCCAATCCTGGTAATGCTACTGCAGAGTCGTAAATAGCTGTAATTTTAAAATTAGCCGGGAAAATCACCATTACAACAAAAACCCCGATAAACAAAGACTCTTATTTCTCATAATCTTTCCACCCCCCTTCTTTATAAATTTTTCGAATATTCTTACTAATATTCTTTAAATATAGTCCCTTCTCTGTTTTTGTCAATATTTATCATAATCTGTTTCAGTAGTTTTTGAGTTTTCGGTAAAAGCATAGAATACTATTCTGTTAAAAGGAAGGGACCTCCTAATTAGAGAGATCCCCTCGCTTAAAATTTTTGATTTTTTTCACCCCTAAACCGACTAAGTTGCCCCAGCCTTATCTTTTAGGGGAAAGAAAAGGAAGAAAACCTTTTTTGGTCCTCTTTGCAAAAATTCTACTCCCTCTCTTTTTTACACTATTTTTTCTTCAGGCTTTTTTGTTATTGGATAAACATCCGGGGGTACATTTTTATACCCTAAAACACCTAAATCAGCAGGCCCGGACCCAGGAGCATCTATAATTACAATTTCCTCCCCCAGGTCCTCATATACCGCCCGAAAGTGAGTTTTGGACTTGGTTACAATAATATCAAACTCCAGGGGGTCATAGCCAAACTGAATAATTGGGTCTTCGTCTATTAAAGATTTTCTGTTGGTTGTAAGTTGAAGCCATACCCCTCCCGCCTGGATTATTGCCGTTGGCCCAAGTTTAATTTTACTTCCCAGGCGCATTGGGCCAGTCCCGATATATTCTTTATTGCCAACCCAGATAACTTTGCCTTTAACTATTACGGGTTCTCCTGCCCGGAAATGGCTTTTTCCCCCGACTTCAACTTCCACCTCATTGCCTACACCGGCTTTAATACAGTGTTGGACCGCTTCAGGATCATAAAAAAGGGGGAATGCTACCCTTTGTGCATCCTGTTTAATTAACTCTTGTAGAACAAAAGTTGTATCACCAGTTCGATCAGCGTGATCCAGAATAATAATGGGCCTGCTGGCCTTTTTTGCCTGAGCAATAGAAAAGGCGACTCCCTCTTCAACCTTGTAAAGGTTATCAGATGTTGTTAAACCTATTCTATGTCCATAGGCAAAATTTCCTAAATCCTGAGCTATTTCTTCTGCCAGTTTTATATTTCCATCAGTTGTAACAACCACAGAAAGCCCTATGTTATAAACGTCGGCATAGGCAAAACCAAAAAAGACTGTAACATCAAGAACTTCGGGGTTCTCTAGATATTTTTTGGCCCTTTCAACTATATATTTTGCCGGAACCCTTCCGGTTGCACTGAAAACACTGGGCACAACAAGTCCGGGTTTGACGATGGCAGTAACGGGATTAATTTTTCCCTTTAAGAAATCCAGCATGCAACTGGCAACCTTGTTTCCCGTTTCGGTTTTATCAATATGAGGACTGCTTTTAAAGCCAAAAATTGCATTTGTTTCTTTTAATATTGCGGAATCAATATTGGCATGCAAGTCTAAAGCAGCCATAATCGGAATATCATAGCCCACCACTTCCCGGATACCCTTAATCAGGTCCAATTCCGGGTCCTGAATGGTTTCAGTAGCCATGGCTCCGTGAAGAGCAAGCAGAATACCGTCAAGCTCGGGGAAAATTTCCTTAAATCCTGAAACAATCTCTTTTTTGTATTTTAAGTAAACTTCATCCAGGACAGTTGCTGAAACTCCACCATCTGCGTCAAGAATAGGATAAAGCTGAACCTTATTTCTTTCACAGAAATCAACTATTCCTCCTAATGATGATTTTGAGCCCCGGGCCGAAACAATTACCTCTTCTCCTCGCTTGCAGTCGTTTTCGAAACTATCTTCACCTGTAAAACCCGGGAGAGTGGTAACCGTTTCATGAGAAAGACCCGCTATGCCAATTTTCATTTGTCCAGCTCCTTCTCCGCATTGTTTTGTTTATTCTTTATTCAAAAACACCGCCTTAAGAAATAATTGATCCTAAAAATTTACCGGTTTCTATAAATAAAAAATGGAAAAATCAATAGATATCATAAATGTTTTCGGTATCTTGATCAGGGTACTCCATTGCTTCTCCTTCCCAGTTACGGATAAGCACGTGATCTTTACCCCAGGAAAGAATATAGGTGGGCATCATTGGAGTTTTTCCTTTCCCTCCCGGAGCATTGACAATAAACTGGGGAATTGCCATCCCTGAAGTATAGCCACGTAGATATTCCATTATTTCTATTCCGTCTTTAATAGAGGTCCGAAAATGGCCTGTTCCCCGGACTGCTTTAGCATGGAAAATATAATACGGGCGGACCCTGATTTTTAGGAGTTCATGATTCAATAACTTCATTACATGCCGATCATTATTAATCCCATTTAATAATACTGCCTGGTTTCCGAGAGGTATTCCCGCGTTGCTCATTTTTTCACAGGCAGCCCTGGTTTCCTCGGTTATCTCCTTGGGGTGGTTGAAGTGAACATTTACAAATAACGGGTGATATTTAGCGAGCATTGAACAAAGCTGATCCGTTACCCGCTGGGGCATAGTTACCGGGGCCCTGGAACCGATCCGAACATACTCAACATGGGGAATGGCTTTTAAACCTTGAAGTATTCTTTCGATTTGATCATCCGGTAGTGTGAAGGGATCCCCACCGGTAATCAGTACGTCCCGGATTTCCCTGTTACTTGCAATATAATCGAGGGATTCCTGGATTTTTTCCCAGGGTTGAGCCTGGTCATTTTCACCAATATTTCGGCGCCGCTGGCAATGGCGACAGAACATTGGGCAGACATTGGTAACATTGATAATCAGCCGGTCGGGATACCTTCGGGTTATTGAACCCGCTGGATTTGTGCATTCCTCTGCCATGGGGTCCTCGTCCCCGCTCTCATCAACTATTTCTGCTCCGGAGGGAACTGCCATCATTCGAACAGGGCAATATTTATCATTTTCGTCCATTAAACTGGCGTAATAAGGGGAAATTGCCCAGCGATATTTTTTCCCAATTTCTTCAATACTGGATTCTTCTTCATCCGTAAGGTTGAGGATTTTAGAAATGGTCTCTGCATCCCTGATCCTGTTTTTTATCTGCCAGTGCCAGTCCTGCCAGTTATCCTCGGTTGCCCCAAAAAGGTCCATGATTTTTCTTTTCTGCCCCGCAAAAACCTCCTTGAGCTCAAAACCCTTCTGGATTTTTTCCCGGGCTTCAAGATAATCCTGAACCCGTGAACTGAGTTGTTCTGCTCGTTTTAAAGAAATTTCTCGGTTTTTTAAATTTTCCATCTAAAACTTCTTCCCCCTCAATTTGTTTTTGCCAGACCTATTCTTTTTTCTTCTCCCCATTTCTTATTTCCAAATCTTCGTCAGTTTTTATTTTTTAAGTAAGAGTAAGAGGATCAAGAACATCCCTAAGCCTTTCTCCTATCAGGTTAATTGCCAGAACAACAAGAAAAATTGCTATCCCTGGAAAGATGGAAACCCAGGGTGCAACACGTAAAACGTCCCTTCCCGCACTTAAAATTGTTCCCCAGCTGGGTACCTCTGGATGAATTCCCACCCCCAAAAAGCTTAACGCCGCTTCAGCCAGGACCGCATATCCAAACCTGAGGCTTCCCATGATAATTATGGTTGCCCAACAATTGGGCAGAATATGCTTGAGAACTATTCTCCAGGAAGGAAGGCCAATACTTCTGGCAGCGTCAACAAATTCAAACTGCTTAATGCTCAAGGCATTACTTCTTACCACTCTCGTAAAAGCCGGAACATAGCTTATTGTCAGAGCAATTATTACATTGGATAACCTCGGTCCCAGCATCGCCATTAAAACAATTGCCAGTACAAGAGGCGGAAAAGCCATCATACCATCAATTATTCTCATTATTATATTATCTACCCGGGAATAATATGCGGCTACAAGGCCGAGAAAAGTTGCAGCAAAAGAAGTTGTAAGCATTATGGAAACACCCACAACAAGGGAAATCCTCGAACCATAGATTATTCTGCTGAATAAATCTCGGCCAAACCTGTCGGTTCCTAAAAGATTCTCACTGCTAAGGTCTGGTCGTAAATACCTGGCCCAGGCATTAATTTCATAGGGGTCGTGAGTGGCAATGTAAGGGGCAAAAATTGCAATAAATACAAATATCAAAAGGATGGAACCCCCTATAATACCCCGTGGGTTGACAAAAATTTTATATAACAGTTTTCCTGTTGCCATAAACGGGCTCCCCCTCAATCATATCGGATTCGTGGATCAATAAGAACGTAGGTTATATCTACAGCCAGGTTGGCTAAAACAAAAATGGCCGCTACAAAAATTACCGCTCCCTGTAGGGCGGGATAATCCCTGCGGTGGACAGAAGCGACCAATAGCTGCCCTATACCTGGAATAGAAAAAATATTCTCCACAATAACAGCACCCCCAAGGAGACCTCCCAGGGATGCCCCAATTACCGTAATTGTGGGAAGCATTGCGTTCCGCAAAGCATGTTTAAAAATGACCACTCGCTCCGAAAGACCTTTCGAACGAGCCGTCCTAATATAGTCTTTCCCCATGGTTTCCAGCACATTAGCCCGGGTTAACCGCGAAATAGCTGCGGAACGCCCGGAAAAACCAAGGACAAAAGCCGGTATCAGTAGATAGATTATACATTGAACCGGGTCCTCCAGAAAAGGAGTATAACCAACCAGAGGCACCCAACCCAGGTAAACACCAAAAAGCAAGGCCAGCATTAGGGCAAGCCAGAAGTTGGGGATACATAAACCAAACATGGCTATACTCATTAGAATCTGGTCAATATAAGTGTCATGTTTCAGGGCTGCAATAATCCCCCCGGGTATTCCGATCAAACAGGCAATTGATAGGGCCAGGATTGCCATAATAAAGGTTGGTTCCAGCCTTTGAATTAAAGCCTGGGAAACTGGTTGCCTTAGACTAATTGATTCCCCCAGATCTCCCCTTATCAGTTGACTAAACCAGCGAAAATATTGAACATACATAGGCTGATCCAGTCCCAATCTCTCCCTCATTGCCTGCCTTTGAATTTCAGTAGCTTCTTCGCTCAAGAGATAAGAAGTTGGATCCCCCGGAGCTATATGGATTAAAAGGAAAACAAAAGTCCCGACAAAAATCATTATTGGAATAAGATATAACAGTCTCCTTATTACATATACAGTCATAGAGTCACCACTTTTCGCTCTGGTTTATTTGGGTACCCCTTCGCCAGACTTACCTGGCGAAGGGATACAAAAAAGGGTGAACAACAGTTAATCAAGCCAGGTATTCCAGAAGAAAATATCAATCATATTGATATAATTTTTCAAATCAACATGGCTGATCCGGAATGTCTTGTAGTCGGCAAGCTTAATCAAAGGAACATCTTCATAGATCAATTCCTGGATTTCTTCCCAGTATTCAAATCTCTTCTCAAAAGCGTGCTCTATTTCCATTTTCTCCACAAGTTCTTCTTTACGGGGATGTTCCCACCAACCGGCAAAATTCGGGTCCAAAAAGGCCAGCTGGGTGGGATCAGCTCTCCAGGTAAAACCGGTTGTGTATAGATCCCATAATTCCGGGTCTCCCCTGCGGGATACCAGGGTTGCCCATTCCACGATGGTGTCCTCTACAACAAAACCAGCGGCTTCCAATTGCCTTTTAAAAGTTATTCCATGTTCCTGTCTCCCTGTTGAGGTCATAAGTTTAAGGGGAGTCCCGTCATAACCGGCCTCCTCAAGAAGCTCCCTTGCTCTCTCCGGGTTGGCCTGATTGTAATATTCTGCCCCTGCTTCGCTATACCAGGCTGATCCCTCGGGGAAAATACTTGGTGAAAGGGACCAGACGGCTTCGTCATCGTACCTGATGCGGGCAACTTCTTCAGCATGTGCTGCTGCAAGAATGGCCTGTCTGATCAGGGGATCTGAGAGTAGTTCTGACCTGGCATTTACCATCAGGGCATCGAAACCCCTGGGTCCTGCCATCCAGGTATTTACGTTGGGGTGAGCTTCCAGCCTCTGATATTCTATGGTTGGAGCAAAATCTGCCTGGTGAACTGAACCGGTTTCCACAGCAGCAGCCCTTACAGTGGAATCGGGAAAAGGAAGGAAAGTTATTCTATCCACAAATGCAACCTTCTTTCCTCCATAGCCCGTAGCATCAAAATCCACTGGAGAGTAGTCATCAAAACGGGAAACCTGGATATGGCGGCCTCGGATCCACTCATCAAGTTTGAAGGGGCCTGTCCCAATTATCGTGTCCCCCATATCTTCTTCCCCAAATTCTTCAACCAACTCTTTAGGATAAATATAAGCTCCCTGGTTAGGAATGGCCAGGTTTAAAAGGAATATACCCATTGGTTCCTTCAATTCAAAAACAATAGTATAGTCATTCTCAATTGTCAGGTTATTTACATTTTCCAGAGTTCGTCTTCCAACTCCTGCCAGGGCAGCCCATCTTTCCAGTGAAGCTACTACATCATGGGCATCCATGGTGCTTTGATTATGGAACTTCACATTCTCCCTTAACCAGATTGTATATTTCAAGCCATCATCAGAAACTTCATAATCTTTGGCAAGCATTGGAATAACCTTATACTCCTCATCAAGGGTAAACAGGGTCTCCAGGATATGCCATCCCACGTGGTAAGTGATAGTCACCCCGGTTTGATGAAGATCAAGAGATGGGACAGATTCTGACTGCAAACCAACACGCAAGTGCCCTCCAAAACGGGGCTCTTCAGCTAAAATATTTGCTGACCCGACCAGAATAAAAACCAGGCAAAGAAAAAAAACCAGCATTTTTTTGTTTATCAACAAAAACACCTCCTTATTTATATATCACTCCCCATAACCATCACCCCATAATGGGGACTTAACTCTTTTTCTCACCTCCCCTATCCGAATTTCAGAAGTTCCTACATCATTTTATTTGAAAATTCCGAAAATAATTTATAATTAACTCCCGAATATTTAACGTTAAATCATTAAAGTAATATTATTTATTCGCCATTATTGGTCCTTTCACCTCCTTATTTTTCCTCAAATGGAAATAAAACTTCTATGCTTTAATTTCCTCCTTACTGCCCTTTCCCTTTCACATATCCAACTTCCCTTTTGGAATTTTCTCCAGAAAAAAAAACTGGAAGGCCAAAACCAACTAACCAGCATATTTATATGACAGGAAAATGACAGAAAAATAAAAAAGCAGAAATCCAACAAGGGATTTTCTGCTGTAATATTAGACACACATTTAAAAACCATGGAGAAGAAAAATTATTCTTGAATTTTGCTCGCCTTCACTGGCTGGAAGCGTTCCCGGGAACTGAGATATAATCAAAACTTGTTTTTTATAATTTCAACCTCCTGCCAGATAACAATTAACAGAAGCCCATGTTATATTCAAAAGACGAAAATGTTTTCCCATCAAATACCATCCTTTTGGGGTCGTATTAAAGCCTTCCTCTGGAAATAAAAATTCATTACCAGTTTTTCATTTTTGCAAATCTTTCAGCGGTTCCTTATCTTTTAAATCCTTTTTCAGGGGACAAAATTTTCAAGAAAAGTATAGTGACCCCAAGAAGCAACTTCAACTGCGATAAGAGAGAGGTCGCCTTCGGCCCAGTAATATTGTGGATTATTGCGAGGGTTAATTAGCTTTCCTTCTTCCAGATCAGGCTTTTCACCTATTATTTTCCTCTTTTCAACTTTGTACCGAGGTAGAAATTGTAGGATATATTTGACGATTACATTCCCCCGGAAAAGAGTGAGGCCAAAACCGATACGGGAAAAAGTTTGTCCCCTCCTTCCCTGCAGTCAACAAAAATTCTAAAAATTAGTTCTCCTTCTTCGAGTATGATTTTATGAGCAAAATTGCCCCGGCCACCAAAAGTCCGATGGGAAAAAGGTTATTCAAAAGCAAGCGCCCGATCCCCGTATCCATCCGGGTCACAACAAAAAGAAACAGAGTGAAACCAAAGAGTGATAGACCAGGATATAGCGGCCAGTTTCGCCTTCCATCGGAAACACCGGAAAGTTGCCGGTTGTGGATCAGATATACAAGAATAAAGGCCGTCCCAATAAAAGAGAAAAAGAAATTCCCTGCAACCTCCCATTGTTTCAGGGTGGGTTCCAGAAGGACAAAAGACCATAGCATGATTAAAATACAACCGGGAATCAGAAAACCCACATTTCTCCCATCTGCCGTTTTTCCGGAAGCCAGGTATACACCAATGAAACCTGCCCCCAGAATCAGGAGAACCCATTCCCCCCGAAGAACCCCCAGATTTGAAAGCAAAAAAAACAAACCCAGGAAAATTAAAAGCCCGCCAATCCATTTTCGATCCATACTAATTCCCCCATTTCTTAACCAGTTTTTTTGGATATGTTTATTCTCTAAAAGGCTGTTTCTTCTACACCGCGCCCTAAAGGCTACTCCTGAGAACCCTGTAGTTCCAGTCAATTCAGCTCAGGTTTTATCGGAAAGAACAGAAGTCCCCCATATCGGCAACCACTCAAAAATTTATCGGTTTAATATCCCTTTCAATGCTGTAATTATTTCTGCTTCATTATCCTCACAACCCGCATCCCCAATTGCTATACTGGGTTTTGTTTTGCCGTGGAAATCACTGCCACAGGTTACAAGAAGTTTATGCTTTTTGGCAAATCCATTATAAAATAAGACCTGGTCCTCACCGTGGTAACTACTGTAGACTTCCAACCCTTTAATACCACAATCAATTATGGCTTTCAGAAAATCTCCATTTTCTTTAATATTTTTTCCAGGATGGGCTAGCACAGCTATACCTCCATTTTCTTCAATAACCCTAATTGCTTCCTGTAATTTAATAAACTCTACTTCAACATAGGCAGACTTACCCTGAGCGCAATAATCCCAGTAAAAATTAACATAAGGGTTATCACTTCTCGATCCATTCTCATAATAGGGTTTGAGCAGCGGATTTTCTTGCTCCCTATCAAATTCCATGGCAGCCTCAGCAATCATTTCGCCTGTTACTATACCATTTTTGGACAGGTCGGCAATAACTTCATCTGAAAAACCAATGCCCAACTCCCGAACTAATTTCACCCGTTTCTGGGAAGCAGCTTGTTCCTGGAGGATTAAATTTTCTTCAATCTCACTGAATATTGGGTTTAGATAATCTATCCCATAACATAAAACATGCAGGTCTACCTTCTTAAAAGTACAATCCAGTTCTACTGCCGGGATGATTTCAATATCCTTGTCTTCGCAATAATTTTTTGCTTCTGATATGCCCCTTACACAATTGTGGTCTGTAATGGAAAAATATTTAATTTTTCTTTCCAGGCATTGATCAACTAATTCTTTCGGCTCAAACTCCCCGTCATTGCTGTAGGACGAATGGATATGTAAATCGATATAACTCATCCTTTACCTCCTTATCTTTTTGTTAAAACAAAAAAATTATTCTCTGGGCACAGTTATCGAATTTGAAGGAACTAATAGAAAATAAATTAGAAAAAAAGAAAGAGGGGGAGTTGGAAGCCTTGGAATTGTAATACTCCAAACTCAGCCCTCGAATTTTTCTCAAGGTTTGGCCGGAGGAATCTACCCATCCTTGTAATGTTTAATAAAAACATTGAAGCCCACTCTTTCCAGCTCAAACTGCACCAATTTTGCATCCAGCCAGGAAAATTGATCCTCAAGGTAAACATGGAATAACCCATTACGGTATATTTCCGCATCATACCCAGCAACCTTCAATTTTCCTTGTTCCCTTAGTGCGTTATTCTTATTTTCAAAGGCCCCAACCTGGATCAAAAACAAGCCTGGATTTACCTCGGGACTTAATTTAACTTCCTTCTCCTGAGGAGGCGGAGCACTATCATCTTTTTTTTGCACAATTCTTACAGGAGTTCCAACCCGGACCATCTCAAAAAGCACTTCAACATCCCTATTGAACATTCTAATGCAACCATCGGAAACGGCCTTACCAATTGAAGCAGGATTGTTGGTTCCATGAAGCCCGTAATTGGGCCAACCTAAACCCAGCCACCTGGTTCCCACTGGATTATCAGGTCCCGGGGGGATCGGAGAAAGCCCCTTGATTCCCCAATGGCGTGGATAATAGGTAGGATTGTAGACCCTGGTCGTAACCTTAGTTTCCCCCACCGGAGTAGGGGTAGCTGAAGAGCCAATTGCAATAGGATAATCCAGAATCTCAACTCCATCCTGGTAAAGAAAAAGTCGAAAACTAGATAGTTCAATAACAATTTCTCTTTCCGGGGTTTCTCCTAAAACCGAAAAAGGCATGAAGAATAAGAGGATAATAAGCGGAAAGATCATTATTATTTTTTTAAACCCAACGGCCATCCTTCTTACCTCCTAAGCTTAACAAAAAATGGCGTTATTTTCTGGATTCGATTTTAGCATTTCAAAGCCTGGTTTTTTCCCTTAAGCTAACAAAAATAAGGTTATCCTAGTATAATTATAACTATTCAACAGTTTCTGTCAAAGGAAATTTCAAAAAATTTTTTCTTTTCCCCAGCAAGCCGGAAGGGGAAATTACCTCCTTATATAAAACCAGGCCCCGAAAAACTCCAGGGCCTGTTTTTTTTAAAGCTAATAAATATTCTTTTCAGATAACTTTGTCGATTTTATCCTGCAATCTCCAACCTAAGGAAGTTAATTCTTTGTTAGCTCCTTTAGCCTTCCAGCCTCTCCAGAACCCTATTCAGGTTTTCCTCGGCCTGTTGGTGATTTAACTCAACCGCCCGTTCATAGCTATCCCTTGCTTCCTCCAGTTGATTCAGGTTTTCATAAACAATACCCATGTTATTGAAAATGAAAGCCTCCTGGGGGTCCTGTTCAACTGCCTTCTCAAGGTGTTCTTTCGCTTCCTGGAAATCACCAGTTCTAATCAGAGCCAACCCAAGATTATTTAAAACGTAATAGTTTTCGGGATTAATTTCAACTGCCTGCAAGAAATATTCAATTGACTTCTCAAATTCTTCGTCGGCCATAGCTAGCAAACCCCGTGTATTAAAAAAGCTTTCCGTAGTCGTTCTATTCTCCTCAGTAACCTGGTTTAACATTTCACTGGCTTCCTCCAGGTGCCCATCCCGATAAAGAATACGGGCGTAATTGACCAGAGAGAAATAATTATCCGGGCGAAGGTTGTAAGCTTGCTGCATGTACTGGTCAGCTTCTTCCAGCTCTTCCCTCTGTAGATAAATCATCCCGAGATAAAAATTTGCCTCCCAATCAAACTCTTCTCTTTCTTTAAGTTCAATAAAAAGGCTTTCTGCCTCCTGGTAATCTCCAACAAAATAGGCATTCCTGGCCTGCTCCAGAAGATCTTCAGCCTCACTGGCCAGCACACTGCTGCTTATCAAAAGCAAAGCCAGCGTAAAGACCACAAGTAAACTCTTTTTTTCAATCATAAAACTCTCCTCCCCAAAAATTCATTAAATCACCAAAATAAAAGGCATTTTCGGGTGTTAAATACATTAAGCTTCCTGCTTTGACAGATTCGGTTTCTTTCTCAACCCTTTTTCTATGAGATATTTAATAGCCAGAAGGCCAGGTGCTTCCTGCTGCCTTTTCAATTTCTGCCTGATGGTCTGGATCCGAACTACTATTTAAATGCAGGCTGCTGCCTCTAAAATGGAGACATATATGCCCCGGAAAATTATTGTTGGTTATTGATTGTCCTCCGTGGGGATAACCATTTATGGATCCTGCAATTAATTCGCTCCCAATTGCAACTATTACCGCTCTCCTTTCCCAGCACCAGGCCCCACCATATATTCTTCGCAGAACATTGGTATCCTGTGAGGTAAGGGGTTCAACATCAGCATGGTATGTGCCCCCATACCTTCGAACTCGAAAACTAAGGCCTGTTTCCACATCTGTAATGATTGCTTCCCCTTTCCGGGGAAAAAGTCCTCTTACCTCCTGCCAGGGAAGGTCTTTCACCGGCAACACCTCTCCAACACCAGGAATTAATAGCTGATCTCCGGGAACAAGCAAATCGGGGTTGGTTAGGTTATTGATATCCCTGATATGGGCGACGGTTGTGTTCCACCTCTGGGCAAGTGCCCAGAGAGTATCTCCGCTCCGAACAGTATACATAAAGGTTCCCCGTTCGCTTTCCATTGCAGTCCATGTTGCCGGACCCACCACACCATCAATTGTAAGGCCAAAGAAGATCTGGGCCTTTTTTACTGCTAGTTTGGTCTGCAAACCAAACTCCCCATCTGGTTGATCTGGATAAAAACCAAGAACGGTCAGCTGTTTCTGCAAATATTGCACTTTTTCTCCCGTATCTCCCTCAGAAAGTGTAGGCGGTCTTTCAAAAACCGCCCTTACTTGAATATTCTTGTCCACCTTTACTTCTACGGGGTTTACAGAACCGGAAATGTCTCCACTCCAGTGAGAAAATCTATAGCCGGGTTTCTCCAGAGCCCTGATTCTAATAGTATCACCGTGGATATAAGAACTTTTTTCCGGGGAAATTTCAGTATCTCCCCCACCCACAACATTCAAAGAAACACTATATTCCCTGGGCGAAAAAACAGCTAAAACGTTTAGATCTCCACCTACCTCCAGGTTGGTTTTGGTTCCTTCCCCTGAGGCGTCACCTTCCCAGCCGGAAAATTGCCAGCCTTCCTTTGCCTTAGCCTCTAATACCAGACTCTCTCCATGCCGGTAGGTTTCTTTTTGCGGAGTAACCTGCAATTCTCCTTGCCCCTCAACTTTTCCCATAAAACTATACTCAATAGGTTCAAATATGGCACGGACATCCATATCGTCCTTCACTTCCAGCTCCAGGGTATTTGCCACACCAGCAGCGTCCCCTCCCCAGCCTTTAAACCTCCAACCTTCCCTTGCCCTAACTTCCAAAAACAATTTATCCCCGTGGCGGTAGGTTTCTTTTTGGGGTGATACATTTAATTCACCCTGCCCTTCAACCTCACTCCGGAAACTGTATTCAATGGGTTCGAATATAGCTCGGATCTCTTTGTTCCCATCCATTTCCAGGACCAGGGTATCATCCAGACCAGCCACATCACCTTCCCAGCCCTTAAACTTCCAGCCTTTTTCCGGTTCTACAGAAACCGTGGCCACTTCACCCCGGGCAACTGAAAAATTTCCCACCCCGGGTTCCATGACGTTTCCCCCTTCCGAGGCTTTTATTACCAGTGTTGCCTGGGGAGTATAGAAAATAAGGAAGCCTAATAAAAAGAGAACTGGAATCAAAATAAGAACACCCAACAATCGAGGGTTGATATTTGGTTTTTTCCATTGGAAATTAAGTTTTCTTCTCCGGGATCGCCCATATACCCTATTGTTTACAAAATAACGGCTGCTCCCGCGGGTTTTGTTATAAGTGGTTTTTCTGGAGGAATAATTCTTTTCAACCATGATAATTATATGTACCTCCAATCAATACAGACTACCAGGTTTTTCAGGTAAGCTTTTGGATCCTTCTTGAAGAAATTTCCCACTACTAACTTCTCAAGTTTTTAATCAAAACCCTTTTTATTCTGTTTTTAACATCTCACTATCTTTATTCGATATCCGTTTGTTTCCTCCTTTTGCTTGAGGGCACAAACCGCAAATTTTATTAATCTCAAGATCAAATCTTCCCAGGTAAATCGACCTTTGATTCTTCTTAGTTTAGTCTCAAAGCCCAGAATTTCTTGAGCTACCCTTTTGACTTTAATCCTTAAAGCTCTGGTTTCCTTGGTTAATCTTTCTTTTCCAGGTTATTTTTCTCTCTCCCTCCAGGGATTATATCTCCCTTAAATATTTTGTTAAAAGGGAGATAATTAGTTTTCCTTACCCACCAACGGGGAAACTCCTACCTTATCTGGCTTTAATTTTCTATTCCCTGGTTGAGAACAATATTACAGCTGAAAAAATTTACTAATCCATGTTTCATCTTTGGGAAAACTAGTTATAGTCAACAACAATGGCCAAACCCATAAATTGGATTTATTTTCATCCTTTTTAACTCTGCTCTAACTTCCAGGGGAACTCGAAAACATTCTCCAAAACAATCAACCAAAAAATCAAATTTATTAACTCTCAAAAAGAAGAAATTAGGTCTGTGTCTGCGAAAACAAGATGAGGGTCCTCAATCCAAAAATTCATGGTCGAGAAACCCCTCAGCAATTTCAAAATACCCAAAATTCAATAAAAATTCTTTGGCTTTTCCTTTAGATATCAACCCTTTTTCTCTTGCTTTTTTTATCTTTTTTGGCACATCAGACATCGTTTCATTTCCATAGGTAGGCTCATAAAGTTTAGTTGAGAAGCCCAGCATTTTTGCTTCATTTTTTACGCCTTCCTTAAAAAAGTCTGCAGTTATTTTGGAAAACCTGTTAATTTCTTGTAATCTCCAGACCATGCATTGGTGACTAACATTAAAATAGTTTTCCAACTCAATTATGTCTTCCATTTCCAGAGCTTTTTCTCCAAATCTCTTTTCGATATAAAATTCCAATCCTTCTTTAGGAACCAACAAATTAACCGCAAATTGATCTGCTCGAAATTCTTCGACAGCATTTTGGTCAAATACTCCCGCCCTACATGCCCCGCCTTCTCTTCCTAAAGAATATTTGATGTGGTAAAATTCATGAGCCGCTGTAAAAATTTGATGGCCCAAAGTTTTCTCAGTATTTATTAATATCAGTTTGACTTTATCCTTTTTTAGAAACATTCCAGAAATTTTTGATTCACCCTTAAAAGGGAGAAACACGAGGGAAATATTTTGCTTATACTTCAACGCCCTGAAAATATCAATAGGTTCATGTGAACTTAATCCAAGTTGATTCCTTGTTTCCAATGCTTTTACATTGGGAGAGGTTTCTTCTTTCAATTTAGGAACCCCCACCTTTCTGTAGAATTTTTTCCAGTTCCAATGCAGAAAGAACAAAGTTTTTGGCCCAGGCCACAACTTCTAAATCACTTTCTTGTAAATCTTCCGCTCTAAACGCCAACATTACCGGTTCCTCTGAATTGCTTTTTTCTTTTTCCGTAAAGTATTCTAGTGAGTATCCATAAAAGGTTGCCAATTCCTTAAGTGTTGAAAGGTCAATTTTTCTTTTTCCTGTTTCATAATAACTGAGGGCTACTCTGTTAATACCCACTGCTTTGGCTACTTGTTCCTGGGAAAAACCTGATTCTTTTCTTGCCTCCCTTAATCTCATCCCAATCTCCCGAAACAAGTCATTAGTCATAATTTACCCCTTTCAAATTTAATTTCCGGTTACATCTTAACCCTTGTTTTCATATAATTGAAACAAATTGTTACCAAAAATGCAACCGTTTTCAAACCTGGTTTGTCTATGTTTTGTTCATCTTTCAGAAAAAATTTCCTCAATTTTAAAGAGTTTTTTGTTGCTCATGGATTAGCCATCTATAAAATTGTTTTGGTCTTTAAAATCAGTTATCATTCTCCAAAAGGTAGCCCTGCAAAACCACTGTCCCAAAACTAAAATGAGGCTTCCCGAAAGCCTCTACTTTTGGTCATCCTTTGATCTTTGCAAAAATTTTCTTTAAATTAATTATAACGGGAAAAGGTTGAACTATTCTAAAGCCACATTTGGTTAAAAATCTACTCGAAGTAGACATCTCCAAAAATCTTAAGGAGAAATGTTACTAAACCCAAAAAAGTATTTAAGTATAATTATGAAATTTGGGGTGTGAAATTTCTTGAAATACAAAGCCCCGGCAAAACAAGATTTTAAAAATTATTTTATTGCCTTTTGAATAGGTAATTCCGATAAACAAATGGGTTCCCGTGAAATAAGCTTTCTACAAAATTATTAATTTAAGTACTCAGCAGGAAAAATTCAATTGCTGATGAATATAAATTAGCAGTTTGCTTAAAATTTTTTTTCCTTACTAAGAATTAACCCAAGTTTTTCCGCTGTAATGTAATCCACAAATTATTCAGAATAGTTAACAGGGAGGTCTTAAAAGTGGCCTTAGGCAGGAAGGTCCCAACGGTTTTAATTCCAGACGGATTAAAGGCGCTATTAAAGCAGTCCGGGAGCTAATTGAAGAAATTTTTCTGGACCGGTGAAACTGGTTATTATTCCCGAGGCAAATAAACAGGCTTTTGCTTTAAATATGTGCTTCCCTCCGGGGGCAGTGATCTCAATCTTGCTTTTACTGGCAAAGAACTCCAGTGCTGGACAGAAGAACTGGCCCAGGCCATCAGTTAGGTTGTACTGGCTGAAGAAATTGATTTGCTTTTTGACCTTCATGAAGCCAGGGATTACTATCGCCTCAATCCCACGATTTTTAGCCAAACACTTCTTTTTAACAATAATGATGGATATGTGCTTTTAGCCTGGGATATTGCTGATATTATCAATCCCCCCAGTTATTTCTCCTGGAGAGATTTTTTATTATGGCACCTACTGCGCGGGACAACCTGACTCGTTGGGTTCATCAAGAACTAGGAATTACAACCTTTATTACAGAAACCACCAGAAGACAAGATCAGTAATTGCGGATAAAACAACAAAAAATGATTATTTATACCCTGCTCTATCTAATAAGTTTAGTGGATGATCTGGTTATAGTGGATATGAACAGTTGAAATCAATAATATTAACTAGGGGGAAAAGAATTGATTTCTGAAATGAATCTGGTGTTCTTAATTTTAAGTATTGCTGTTCTCCTTCTTTTAACTGAAAAAATTCCTGTAGCTTTGACAGCTATTCTGGTAGTTGTTAGTCTGGAATTGACTGGAGTGTTAACTACTGGAGAAGCCTTTTCTGGATTTTCCAATTCGACAGTAATTCTCTTTGCATCCATGTTTGTAGTGGGCAGGAGTATTTTTAAGACCGGACTGGCATCCTTTTTAGGTAAAAAGATAATGCAGGGAGTAGGCAAGAGTGTCAAACGGCTGACAGCAGCAGTATCTTTTTTAGCAGCTATTATGTCAGCAATGCTAAGCAATACAGGAACAACTGCAACTCTGATGCCCCTGGTAGTGGGAATCAGCAATTCTGCTAATTTTTCCCCCCGTAAGCTATTGATGCCTTTAGCTTTTACTACTTCCTTAGGTGGCATGATGACAGTAATAGGCACACCTCCTAATATAATTATCAATGGTATTTTAGAAGAATACAACCTAATCCCTTTTGGTTTTTTAGAATTTGGTAAGGTTGGGGCGATAATTTGCATTTTAGGCATATTATACCTGGTCTTCTTTTTTACCAAAGTATGCCGCCTTTTCCCTGCTCAGGCCGATCAAGAGGACCTCCAAAAAAGAAAAGAGGATTTAAAAGAAGTTGATTACGATAATAAAAAGATGGCTCTTTCGGGAGGAATACTTCTTTTTATCCTCAGCATTATGATTTTTGGCCTGGTACCCCTACACCTGGCGGCTGTTATTGGTGCTGTCTTGAGTATTTTAACAGGGTGTATTTCGCTAGAAAAAGCCTACCGGGGTATTGATTGGAACACTATTTTCCTCTTTGCGGGGATGCTGCCTTTAAGCATTGCTTTAGAAAAAACCGGTGGGGCTCGGATGATTGCAGATATGGTGATGAATAGATTTAGCGATTCCTCCTTATTTATTGTCCTTTCTGCTGTTTTTATGATTACATTGCTGCTTAGTCAGTTTATCTCTAACACTGCTGCTGCTGCACTGCTGGCACCGATAGGTCTCTCAATTGCCAGTGGTATGGGCATAAGTCCCTATCCTGTAATGATGACTGTGGCAATGGCCGGCTCAGCAGCATTTCTGACGCCCATGGGTACCCCGCCCAATACCATGGTCTTTGGTGAGGGTAATTACCGGGTAATAGACTATGTTGTTGCCGGGATGCCACTGGTTTTGATTACTTACATTGTTACGATTATTTTTGTACCTCTTTTCTTTCCAGCATGATCCTAAGCTTTACAGCCTATATTCCCGGATTACTGTAACGAGGTTGGAGGAGCAACCCCCATTTTTTCATAAAGATCTTTTTGTTTTACTGTAAATTCCCCAATATTGATTCAAAAAGATTTTCCGGGATTGCTGCACAGTTCTGAGCAATATATTTCTCCTAGGGAGTGTCCATGCTGTTAACTATTGCTCTAACAAAGAGCTCTTTGCCCTTTCCTGTTTCACCGAAGATTAACACGGGGTTGTCGTTTAGAGCGAATACTTTGGCTCTCTCAATATTGTCCAGCATTTGAGGGTTATTTGTGATGATGTTTTTAAAATAAACACCATCTTTTTTAAAATCCTTATGTCCTGTTTTTTTATAATCCTGCTCCTGAGCACCCAGATCTCCAATTGATGTAATATCCTGAGATAATTCTATTGCCCCAAATATTTTCCCGTGCCTGATGATGGGTTAGGTAATATTTTTGGTATGGTATTTTCTTCCGAGAAAATCTACAAACAATTGGCTATCTCGATAAATGGTTTTTCCATTTTCTAAACATTCCAACATTGTACT